>CAMNCV010000131.1 GCA_946534585.1 uncultured Prevotellaceae bacterium | reverse complement strand
CATGAGCTATGAAGGCACTGACGAGGTTTACTTCCGCGTAACAGGCGGTGGCAGCAAGGGTCAGCTCTATGACATCTACCTTCTCAACAATGGCGAGCTGTCAAAGCAGTGGAAGCCTGCTACAGATACCAAGGTTGGCGATGTCAACAACGATGGCGGTATAACGATGGCAGATGCTAATGCAATCGTGAACTATTACCTTGCAGAAGACAAGACAAGCATTACAAACTCAAACTTCAATGTTGAGGCAGCAGATGCCAACAATGATGGACAGATAACGATGGCTGACGCAAACGCTGTTGTTAACATGTATTTAGGTGGAGAACAGTAATTGATTGTTTTTAAATATTGATGATACATAAAAAAGGCTCTCAATACAAAACGTATTGGGAGCCTTCTTATTAGTTGTGTGTCGGAAGTCGTATGATAGTTGTATGTTGCAAAGTACTTATTTTACCATTCTATGGGTGTAAGACCGTTTTTGATTAGCCATTCGTTACAACGTGTGAAATGGTGATTGCCGAACCAACCGCCACGATTGGCTGAGAGAGGAGAGGGGTGTACGCTTTCAAGTATCAGGTGCTTCTGATTGTCAATAAGTTTTGCTTTGCTGCGGGCGGGACCGCCCCAAAGGATGAATACGCAGTGGTTACATTCGTCAGACACCTTTTTTATTACAGCGTCAGTGAATGTTTCCCAGCCATGACGTTGGTGTGATGCTGCTTGATGCTCACGCACGGTAAGTGTTGCGTTGAGCAGAAACACTCCTTGCTCAGCCCAGCGACGTAGTGACCCGTCATACATCTTTTTGCCCATTTCATCGTGAATAACTGCAGGAGTATGTCCAGTATCGTCCTTTATTTCTTTGAATATATTTATAAGTGATGGAGGTAGTTGAATACCTGATTTTACTGAAAAACAAAGCCCTTCTGCTTGTCCGGGACCGTGATATGGATCTTGTCCGAGAATAACCACTTTTACTTTATGCAGCGGACAGAGATTGAAGGCATTGAAAATCTCTTTCCCTGGTGGGTAGCAAGTGTGTTGCTTATATTCGTTGCGCACGAATTCAGTTAATTGCATAAAGTAGTTCTTCTGAAATTCTTCTTTAAGGGCTTTCTTCCAACTTTCTTCAATCTGTACCATGTGGATATCTTTTGTTTATATGTTAGTTTCTTCGTGGATATTGCGGTTTAATCGCTTTTTTACACCATGATGAATTATTTTTCTACCGTTATTTGAAAATAAACCGTTAATTTTGCAGTTGTAAATTAAGAGTTTTTTTAAATATATCTTTCATTAGTTTGTTAGATTTAAAAGGCCGGCGTACTTGACTGTGAAGTTCAGATGGTTTGGTAAATTATATAGAATAATAGTTAGTTAGTTAAGAGCCGCATCAACTTTTCTTGATGCGGCTCTTGTATTTGTGCTACTCTTGCTTTCAATTATGAAGGCACGAGTGATTGAGACGAACTCTTATATATTATGCCTAATAATTAGTCTTCAATAAGATTTTCGCCGGTCATGTCGGCAGGCTGTTCCAGTCCCATGATGTGCAGGATTGTTGGTGCTACGTCAGCCAAACGACCATTCTTTATTGTTGCGGAGTTATTGTCCGTAACGTAAATGCAAGGCACTGGATTCAGTGAGTGAGCGGTGTTAGGAGTGCCGTCAGGGTTGATGGCGTTGTCAGCGTTGCCATGGTCGGCAATGATGATAGCCTCGTAGCCTGTAGCCTTTGCAGCCTCGATAACGTCCTTCACGCAGTTGTCAACAGCCACTACAGCCTTTGCTATAGCGTTATATACGCCAGTGTGGCCCACCATATCGCCGTTAGCGAAGTTTACCACGATGAAATCGTAGATATCCTTCTTGATGTTCTCCACCAGTTTGTCCTTTACCTCGTATGCAGACATCTCAGGCTTCAGGTCGTATGTCGCAACCTTTGGTGAAGCTACGAGCACGCGGTCCTCACCATCGAATGGAGCCTCGCGACCACCATTGAAGAAGAATGTTACGTGAGCATACTTCTCAGTTTCAGCGGTGTGCAACTGCTTCTTGCCCTGTTGTGAGAGGTACTCGCCCAGGGTGTTACCCACGTTCTCCTTAGGGAAGAGGATGCCTACACCCTTGAACGAAGCATCGTATGGAGTCATGCAGTAGTACTTCAGGTTAGGTATGGTCTTCATACCTTCCTCAGGCATATCCTGCTGAGTCAGCACCTGAGTAAGCTCCTTTGCACGGTCGTTACGGAAGTTGATGAAGATAACCACGTCGCCCTCCTCAATCTTGCCGTTAACGGAAGAGTTGCTGATAGCCTTTACGAACTCGTCGGTCACGCCCTCGTCGTATGACTCCTGCATAGCCTGTACCATGTCGGTAGCCTGCTTGCCGGTGCCGGCAGTGATAAGGTCGTAAGCCTCTTTTACGCGGTTCCATCGCTTGTCGCGATCCATAGCGTAGAAGCGACCGATTATGGAAGCGATGTTGGCGTCGTTCTCCTTACACTTGTCCTGCAGAGCCTCAATAAAGCCCTTGCCTGATTTCGGATCAGTGTCACGACCGTCCATGAAACAGTGGACGAACAACTGTTGTGAAAGACCATATTCCTTGCCTACTTCGATGAGTTTGAACAGATGGTCGAGTGAAGAGTGTACGCCACCGTTAGACGTCAGACCCATGAGGTGCAGCTTCTTTCCGGTCTGCTTAGCATATTCGTAAGCCTCTTTTATCTGAGGGTTCTGAGAGATGGAGCCGTCGGCACATGCGCGGTTAATCTTTACGAGATCCTGGTAAACGATGCGTCCTGCACCAATGTTAAGGTGACCAACCTCGGAATTGCCCATTTGACCGTCAGGGAGACCAACGTCTTCGCCTGAGGCGTTAAGTTGAGAGTGGCTACTTACAGCCTGCAGGTAGTCCAGATAAGGCGTTGGCGTGTTGAAAATTACATCGCCCTTGCCGTGCTTGCCGATTCCCCATCCATCGAGAATCATAAGAAGTGCTTTCTTTGCCATTGTATGTATTTGTTAGTTCTTAATGTTTTCTTGTTACAAAATCAAGTGCAAAGATACTAATTTTTATTGGGTTACACAAGTGTTTCCTGTTTTTCTGAAAGTATGTCAAGTCATGAAAATACGCAATATTCGATGAAATCGCTATTTCTTGCTCAGATATTCATATCCGAAACGGCATCGCAGACACTCGCGGCGGTCGCAGTATTCTTTTTTCAGTTGTATCAATGCCTGCGAGTCACCAGCGTTTTTAACTTCCAGTCCACAATCCTTCCACATACGTACTATGTGGTTACCTTCGGGCTTCAGCGTCTCAAGTAGTTCGAAAGCCCTTTCGCACAGATTCTCTTTCGCATGGCTACGTCCATAGGCAAAGAGTGTCGGTATTACGGTATTTATTATGATAAGGTCGAGTACCTCCTTGCGCAAGCCAAACAGGTTGTTTAGTGCTTTTACATCGGTGGAATCGAGCATTTCGCTTAGTCCAGTACGTCTTTCGCTATACATGCGTGCCAGTTGCATTATGCGTACATGCGGAAAATTCTGCGGTCGCGTGCGAAGATATTTCCAGTGGATTGTGGGGACTTCTGCAATGTTGAATTTCTTGCAAAGATATGTATATTCCTTAGCGTATTTTTCGTCAACGCGGTTGAGTAGGCCAGCAGTACCGAGAAACAAAGCTTCAACCTGAAATAAATCATCGCGATGATGACTTGCTGCATTAAGCGGCAGCATTAACGCCCATTGCTCGAAATTATCTCCGTTTAGTGAGAAACCGAAATTCCGCGCCAATGTAGTGAAATACCCATCCTCCCATGAACCATTCTTCGCTTTCACGCGTTTTAGCATTGCCGCCATCTTTTGCTCCAGACGCTCCGTTTGCAATGCACTCATCCACGCATGCGCTTTCAGTGGCGTAAGCGTAGGTATTATGCTGTAACATGGTGGATACTGGTCGGTATTGAGTAATTGCTCATATTCATTGCGTAACTGCGATGGAATGGGGATTTCTACCGTAGGTATGGTGACACCCTGCGATGTTTCTACATCCATGTCAGCCAGTTCCACTACGTGAAGTACGACATTATCGTAGGCAGGGTCGCTGTCGTGACGATGGCGGTACCAGTCGCTTGCTTTTAAGTGCATCTCTACATTTCCAACCCATAACACTCCATCAATCTTTGCTTTCGCATTGAAGAAATCAGGTCCTGCGTCGGTTCGGTTATGTAGGCCAGTGTCAATCACCTCTACCTCGCGACCGTCAGTGGTGCGCAGTGTGCCTAATGGAAATAGACGGTGTTTCCATGTATAATGCAATAACTGCTCCATCAGATGTTTTCCTCCCTTTCCCTAAGCTTGCGTTGGTATTTGCTTTCTTTTTTCACGGTTTCATCGTGAGATTTCGCAGAGGGCGTGTCTGTTTTACACTCCGTGTTCGGCGAAGTGTTTCCCTCAACGATAAGTACGAACTCACCTTTCGGTTCGTGCTCTTTGAAGTGCTTCAAAACTTCACTTATGGTGCCTCGTACGCTCTCCTCATGTATCTTTGAAATCTCGCGACAAGCGCTAATTCTGCGTTCCGCACCGAATGACTCGCAGAATTGCTCCAGCGTCTTCACTACGCGGCGTGGTGACTCGTATATTATCATTGTGCGTTGCTCAGTTGCCAGTTCCTGTAAGCGTGTCTGCCTACCCTTCTTTTGTGGCAGGAACCCCTCGAAGCAAAAGCGGTCACATGGCAGTCCGCTACTCACCAAGGCAGGCACGAAAGCAGTGGCACCCGGCAGCGTCTGCACTTCGATGCCCGCTTCTACAGCCTCGCGCACGAGATAGAAACCTGGGTCGCTGATGCCCGGTGTGCCGGCATCGGTGATAAGACATACTATCTCACCGCCCTTCAACCTCTCGATGATTCCGGCGGTGGTTCCGTGTTCATTGAACTTGTGGTGTGCCATGAGCCTTTTGCCGCTGATGTCGAAATGCTTCAGCAGCGGTTGCGATGTGCGTGTGTCCTCGCAGAGTATGAGGTCAGCCTCCTTCAGTAGTTTAATGGCACGCAACGTCATATCTTCAAGGTTGCCCACGGGTGTAGGGATGAGGTATAGCATGTTTATTAGTTGTGGTTATGTCAGAACAAAATTACGTATTATATGCAAATTATCCAAAGTGGATTGTCTGTTTTGGACTATAATTATAATAGTTTGACAGCAGGTGAGGCATGTACATCGTATTGAAGTACAAGGTTTTATGGTCAACGCCTTAATCGCTATCTGATTACACTGTAAAAGCTATGCGATTACACTGTAATCAGATAGCTTTTACAATGTAATCGCATAGCTATTGCGACGCAGTCAGATTGCCTTTACTTCTTCGGCGGTTTCCTCTTTCTCTTTCGTTACGTATTTTTTCCAATATGCAATGATGATGGTGGTGGCAGGCAGCGCTATGATTAGTCCGATGAAACCGAGCAAAGCACCCCATATAGAGAGTGACAGTAACAGTACGGCAGGGTTCAGCCCCATCTTCTTGCCCATAATCTTAGGTATTACTATTGATTCGATAATCAACTGTACGATGCAGAAGACGGCAACCACCATGCCCAGTACGACCCAATAATTTTGTCCTGTCTCGGCAGCACGCATGGCAGCGAGGAAGGCTGCAGGGATGAGAGCCAGCGTGTGGAGGTATGGCACCATGTCCATGATGCCGATGAGTATGCCCAGACCTATAGCCATTGGCAGTCCTATGATTGAGAAACCTATGCAGAAGAGCACACCCATGATTGTTGCTACGAGCCCCTGACCACGTATGTAGTTGTTGAGAGCAACCTCTACGTCGCCAGCCAGTTCCTTCCAGAAGGGGCGCACCGACTTCGGGAATATGGTAATCCATTTCTCGGAAAGGTATTCGTAGTCGAGCAGTATGAAGAACATATAGAGCAGTGTGATTGCTGAGGCTATGATGCTCATCAGTAAGCTCATCGTCTCACCTACAAACGAGAATAGTTTAGGTGCAGCCTCCTTCAGCGTCGAGGTGAAATTGTCAGACTTGAGGAATTTCTCGATTTCACCGCTGTTTTCTGACAGCCACCACTGTATGGTATCAGGGAAATTCTTGATGTGTGTAGCGCTGTGCAGGTATTGCGTTATGAGATTTGTAAACATAGAGAACTGCTCCACCATAGGCGGAATAATCAGCCATATTACTCCCGTAAGCACGGCGATGACAATAAGCATGGCAATGATGATGCTTAAGGCGCGCACCTTTACCTTCATCCTATACTGTATGAACTTCACCAGCGGGTACATCAGGTAGGCAAAGAGCCATGCTACTACAAAAGGCAGCAATACTGCGCTCAGGTATTTCACGATGAAGAACGCTGCTACTACGGCAGCCGCTCCAAGCACCCAGCGTGCCATACGGTCGAATGTTATCTTTCCTTCTATCATATCGGGTGATTATATGTTATGTTTATATATTCCTTTCCATCCACAAACTCATCAGAGGGTCAGAGATGGAGTAGCTCCCGTTAGTGCGTGTGATTAGATCTGAACGAAGTAATGCTTTCACTGCAGACATTATCTTGATTATGCAAATAAAATTATTTTTTTTAATAATCTATTTTCTTGAACTCCAGATATTCATTATAGTCGCGTATGTAGTCATTCTCATCGTAGTCGTGGCTCGTAAGCACAAGGCATAGTACGCCAGCAGAGAACTCCTGCTCGTGAGCCCAGATGCCTGGTGGCACGAGTATCCCCTGGAACGGACGGTTGAGCGTCACGGTCTTGTCGCGCGTGCCATCGTTAACGTGTACTTCCAGTGCACCGGATGCAGCGATTATGAACTCCCAGCACTCCTTGTGGGCGTGGGCTCCACGATCTTTGCCGGCTGGTACGTCGTATATGTAGAATACACGTCGTATGGGGAAAGGCACGTGCTCGTTCCCGTATATGTAGGTCAGACTGCCGCGGGGGTCTTCCACCTTGGGCAGTTGTATGATTTTGCAGTCGTCTATTGTCGTCTTTTTCATGCGGATATTGTTTCGTAATTGCAAAGTTACATATTTTTTTTCGTTCTGCAAAGGATTTATACCTATAAAACGCAACAAGGAGACAGGATGCTGTATCCTGTCTCCTTGAATTATAAAAATAATTATGCACACCTACCTATGCGTAGTGATTGAGTAATCAGAAGTAATATGCCAGACCAAGCTGCCAAGAGTTGTACTTACTCTTTACAGTGCCAGTAGCTGCTGTAGTTAGTGCTTTCGTCCATGTGGCTTCACCTGTAGAACCGCACGCTATGTTGTAGTTAGCCTTCAGTTCAACGTGGCTCAGGATGGTACAGCCCAGACCTACGTTGATAGAGAAGTTGCTGGTCTTCCAGTTCCAGTCGGCTATGCCTGCAAATTTAGTGTCCTTAGCAAAGTTGAATGCAATCTGCGGACCAGCGAATAGGAAGATGTCGGCAACGGAACCCAGTCCCCATCCGTAGCGTACGTTTACAGGAATGGCGAGCTGACGAGTTATCATGCTTTCAGTGGTTTCCTGACCTGATGCGTCTTCTCCCGTCACCTTAGTGCTACGCTGGTCATAGAGCGCGGAAGCATCGACGGCAAGACCGACGATAGGTACATTGAACTTTACCGTAGGTCCAATATAGAAACCTGAGCGATTGTCCTTGGCAAGGTTATTGACAACATTGCCACTGAGTTTCATGTTTACGATGTTAGCACCACCGCGCAGACCGAATTTTACTTGTGCCTGTGAAGGTAGGGTCATCAGCAGCGCTGCTGCTATGACCAGTGTAGTGTAAAGTTTTCTCATAATGATATTGTATTTTAAAAGTTAAGGTTATGTTTTGTGAAAGATGTGCATTGTATGTTGTTGCCATTAGTGACGCTGGCGACGTACGCTTATCTTTCCTCCGCTGCTTGTGCTTGATGCAGGGCGTGAGCGCTTGCGGCTTGCGGCGGCTGCGTTACCATTGTTGCCAGCTGCCGTTGCTGATACCTCGGCGTTGTTACCGCTACCAGTAGCTCTGCGGTTGGTGCGATGCTTCTTCGCCTTTGGCTGCGAAGCCTCAACCTTTGCAATAGAATCGAGCGAATCCTTGCGAGCCTTGTCGCCCCAGATGTTCTCCTCGAAAGCCTTCAGTTCCGCCTCGATGCGTTGCTGCTCCTTAGCCATGGCAGAGTCGGTGGGACAATACTGAGCCAAGGTTTGGCCAAGCATGTTGTTGGTCTTGTAAATCTTTCCGCGATACATATTCTTTACGAAATAGTCATCCATCGACATCGTTGCGGCGTTGTTGATGTCGCTTGTCATTATAGTCTGCTTCGTCAGGAACGGAGCAACATCGTCATATTTTACCCAGAAGAGCGGATAGCGAGCTACGCCGTCGCCAAAGTCATCTTCACGGAACATGATAGGACAGAGCGCAATTACCTTCGTGTGAAACGTGGCAGAGTTCTGATCGAAGTATGACGACTCCTTTATGTAGTATCCCTTGACCTCTCGCGATGGGATGTCGGAGTTGTCAAGTTTCAATCGCCCGTCCTTGCGCTCGTAATAGATGTTGTAATCATCAAGTAGCGACAGTGGCTTCAACTGGTTGTCGGCGGCAAATGATTCGTTGCCGTCGATGTTGTACTTGTAAGCCTTAACCTGACCTGACAATACAAGCTTGAACAGATAGGTGAACAGGTTCATCTGTGAACCTACCGGCTCCACGGGGTAATACATACCAGAGTTGGCGCCCTGCATGAGGTCAAGCTCACGGTAGATGTCGCGACGCCATACCACGTCTTCCGCCATCTGCATCGTGGCAGGGTATGATATCTGCGCGCGCGTTGTCAGCGTGGTGGAGTTCTTGCGAGCCGTAGCCCCTTGCTGCTGCGCTTGGTTGCGACGCTGCGCCGGCTGTGCATCGGCAATGTGGATAGTGAATAGTGAGAACTGGACAATGCAGAGTGCCTTTAGTATTGTTTCACTTATTTCTTTTATCATATTCATCATATTCTGTTCTTGTTTATGTTTTAGGTCATCATAGTGTTTTGCCACTACTCATGACTGATTATTTCGTGAGGATTACTTCACTACTACTTCCATACCGCCTGGTAGCGTGCGTGCTATGCCGTCGGGACCTACTGCGTGAACCTGCGTTATGAAGAAACTCTTTGAGCGTGAGAGCTTGCGGAATAGTTCCATCTGGCGTGGCGAGAACTGTGCGCCGTTGGAGACGATGGGCACGCGGTTGCCCATGTTGTCGAAGAATACAGCCACGAAACTCGTTACCTTGAACTCAATGTCGAGCAGTCCGTCGTCAATCGCTGCACGCAGGGTGCTTACACTCATCAAGTCGCCCTTCGACATATTACCACCCTTGAAGCGATTGTCGCCAACCTTGATGTATGGCGTAGGATCAGGAAGCTTGCGTACGTGGAATGTGAAAGCTCCCATCCTTACAGGCTTACCCGTGGCAAGGCTTGATACGGTGATTGTTACGTCCTGTCCTACGGCAGATGGACGCGCGATGTAATGGCCGGCACCCGTTGGAGTGAAAGAACCGCCAGTCATCGTTGCCGAAACCTTGTTGAGTGGCACACCAGGTATGCTGACAGAGATAGGGTTGTTGAAACCGGCGTAGAGCACATTCATGAGGTCGGCAGATACGGTGGCAGAAGGGTCAACCACTGTATATTTCTGCTCAAAATCACGCTTCAGTATGTTTCCACCACCATCTCTCATGGTCATGTAGCCGGAAAGGGTGAAGTCGCCAGTCTTGCCAGGCATAAACTCGTATGTATTGTTGCGTAGTTCTACTTTCCTGCCGCCAATGTAAACCTCTGGTTGCTGAGTGGTATCGATAGCAGCCATCACGATTTGTGCAGAGAATTTGTCACCACGTATTACGGTCTTGGATTCCGGTATCACGAAAGCATCAAGCTTATTGACGCGGATATCTTTTATGTCGATGTTGCTTACAAGTGTGTGAAGAACCTCGCCCTCGGCATAGCGCACGTCGTTCTGTAGCTTAGACAATAGGGTTACTGCTGCTGCGACAGGCATTTGCTCGAACATATATTCCTGCCAGTTCTTGCCAAGAGCCTTTGCCTTTGGCGATACCTCGGTGGAGAGGTTACCCTCGATGATTTTACGAAGTCGCTCATCTTTGAGCAAACTACTGCATTTCGCACGGTAGTCCTCTATCATCTTTTGGAGCTTAGGACCTTTGCCACGACCAGGAGAGAGCATCACCTGTGATGCAGCCTCAAGGTCTTCGCGGTTCTCTATGTTGTGTATGTCTCCGTCTTTTCCGTCAGCCTCCTGTACGATGGCTATTTTCAGTTCCTCGGCAAAGTTGTAAAGTTCATCGCTCATTTTCTTCACCTGCTGCGCCTTGTCATACCATTCCTTGGTCTTCTGTGGGTTAGCTTTCATCTGAGCGTCGAAATCGGCATAGATGCCGAGGTTCTCCTTGGTGGCATTGACGGTAGAGCGGTCAAGTCCCTCCGATACGATGGAAAAACCGTTGAGCACCTCTGTAGAGACGTTCATCGCAAGCATCGCCATAAGCACCACATACATGAGGTTAATCATCTTCTGGCGGGGGGAGACAGGTCTTTTCTTTATTGCCATAGTATTTGTTTTAATGCATAATCCATGATGCACGCTGAGTATGCCTCAGTATATAATTATGAATTATGAATTTTGCATTATGAATTCATTTTCATGTTTACGGTCATCGCTTCTATCATGCGCGTGTAGATATTGTTGAGTTCTTGTATCTTCTGTGCCATGATGCGCGTCTGCTCGTTAATGGAGTCTTGCGTGGTGATTTGCTGTGATGCAGATTTAAGTTGCATCTCATAAACGCGCGCAATGCCAGTAAGCGTACGGTTGAGGTTCTCCATCTCCTCGCTGTCAGTCGAAAGACGAGAGGTGAGCTGACCAACTTTTTCGAGCATTTCGTTGAGTTCTGCCAGACGCTCGATGTATGCCTTGGTGACAACTTCCATCTCGGCTGCCGTTTCCTGCGACACAGCCGGTGCTGGCGTGATAATTTGCGGAGCACTTGGCGTTGCTTGTGTTGCAGAAGTGGTAGTTCCTTCTTTTGTCTCGAAGTCGATATGTGAAGGCGTAGTCGCTTGTTCTTCTGTAGCCTTGCTGCTACCAGCGGAAGAGCCGTTGCTGGTTGAAACAGAGTTACCAGCGGAAGAGCCTCCCCCGATAATGATTGTTCCACTCGCAGGAATACCTGTAACAGAAGACTGTACGTTGCCACTCTGTACGTTGCCACTCTGCGCATTGCTTCCACCAGCATTGCCACCACCGATAACAATGGTTCCGCCAGTATTACCACCTGTCACGCCACCGGAAGCATTGGCTCCATTAACTACGATAGGAGCACCTCCACCAGTCGCAGGCTGAGTAGCCGTAGATGATTTCGCTTCGCCCACTGGTTGTGAGACGCTTGAAGGCTGACTGTATGGATGTTGCTGTATGGCAGGATTGACTTGCGCTGGTTGAACTGCAGGTTGCCCAAGTGGGTTGACGGCAACATCGTCAATGATATTGTCAGACATGTGGTTGTCCAACGCCATGTCAATTGTTGACTTATCAAACGGACGGTCGAAGGCTGATATGAAGAACACCACGACCTCAGTGCCCATACCAAGGAAAAGCATGATGTTAGCTCCTGGTAGGTGTGTCAGTTTAAACAGAGTACCGAGAATAACGACTGCTGCACCCCATGAGTAAGCGTAGTTGAGAAAAGTCTGTCCTGGTACGCTGTCCATCCATTTCTGTAGGAAGTAGATGAAATTTATTTTGCTGTATTTGCTCATTGTCTATTAGTTGTTTTGTTGTCTGGATATTTGTTGTTTCGGAATCCTGAACTATGAGGTTACCTTTTCTTCTTTCCCCTTGCGTTGAGGCTTGCAGAGCTTGCAAGTGAGCGTACGCAGCGGAAACCTATGTATGAGCGTGGCTGGTTTTGATATTCCCATGAGCGCCATGCTGAGCGTATGTGGCTTTCAGGGTCTTTCCATGAGCCGCCGCGTACAGACTTCTTCTTCATCTTGTAGGGGTCTTCCTTCGCTGCCTTATACTCTAATTGTGGGTTGAGGTCGTTCATTGCTTCTACGCCTGCCTCGGTATATATGGTGGATGTCCATTCTGCCACGTTGCCCGCCATGTCAAACAAACCGTTGGAGTTAGCGGCATAGATACCTACCTTGCTCGTTATCAGGTTGCCATCCTTAGTATAGTTACCACGGTCAGGTTTGAAGTTTGCGAAGAAACAACCATCGCCATTCTTTACATCCTGATTCTCCCATGGAAACTCAGTACCCTCCTTACCTCTGGCGGCATACTCCCATTCTGCTTCAGTAGGTAGGCGGTAACGCTGTATGTAGCGTGCGGCACCTGACAGTCCTTTCAACAGATAGTCAGTGCGCCATGCGCAGAAAGCATTGGCTTGCTCCCATGTTACGCCTACCACAGGGTAGTCGTTGTAGGTGGGGTTGGAGAAATAGTTGCGCAGATACATCTCGTTGTCACTGTTGGTGAAGTCATTTACCCAGCAGGTAGTATCAGGATAAATGTTCACGATGTATGTGTTTACGAAATCCCATGCACCAGAAAGAGGACGGTTGATGGTCTCTCGTATTATTTTACCCTCGTCGTCAATATATGCAGTGTCTTTTGAAATCATAACTACCTCGTTAGGGTCAGCAGTTATGTCGGTGTTGAGAATGCGTTCTTCAGGGTTGATACGATTACGACGTAGCGCAGCTGTGGTATAGTCGTAAATCTCGTAGCGATAGTTTAGCTGACGGTAATCCAATAGCTTTTCGCCAGTTACGGGATTGCTGACATACATACTTTCTATGGCGCGCTGCTCGTCCTCGTTAGGCTTTCGTGGCAGTGGCTTCTTCCAGTTTATCTGCGGAGTGATAGGGTCACCATTCTTGTCTTCCGTAATCATGTATGACTCGTCGCCACCATAGGCTGGGTCTGCAAGGCGGGTGCGCAGGATGCTGTCGCGTACCCACATGACGAATTGACGGTATTTCGCATTCGTAACCTCTGTCTCATCCATCCAGAAGCCATCAACAGAAACGTCTTTCTCAGGAGTCATCTTGCCCCATAAGGTGTCGTTTTTGCTCTTGATACCCATGTGCAGGAAACCACGGTTTACGAGTGTCATGCCGTAAGGTGTAGGCTCTTGGAAACCACGACCGTTGCTTATGCCGGTTACTTCACCGCCACGTTGTGACTGTGAGAGTTTTCCTCCGAAACAACCAGTCAGGATAAGGCAGAGAGCCAGAATGGCTCCCAGTCCAGTACTCCTCATGACAGAGGAGAAGAATGTGTGCTTATTCCTATTCATATGTTATGTTTGTTTTCTTTTCTTATGTTTGTTGCGCAATTCTTAGATTGTCTTGGCTTTTCAGATTGTAAGTGTTCTCTGATGAGTTAACAGATGGAATGTGTTACAGAGTTCTTGTGGTCTGATGCCTGTTTTTGCCTTTTTTACCCAGTTCGATGTCGGTCTGGTAACCCACGAAGAGTTCATGTGAACCGTTTTTAATGCTAATGCCGTTGGTGTATATCTCAAACGAGTATCCTATTACTACGCCATGAAACTTTCCCCCTACGAGCAGTGTCACAGAGTTCGTTGGACTGTATCCTATGCCTCCGTACATCATTTGGTCATCATAGGTGTATATAAGTCGTCCGGTCATGTCGCCTCTGTAGGCTACGAGGTCGCTCTGTACCAGTCCTGAGAGCGCTACTTTCAGCAAAGGGTTGCGTAGTTGGAATGTTATTCCGCCCGTGGCATAGTATGATGCTGAAACGTTAAGTATATTTGACGTGCCAAGCTCTATTGTGGGGTAGGTCAGATGTTGAGCACTTATTCCTGCATACCAGTTCTTACGCTGATAGAAGAAACCCAGTCCAAGGTCAATACCGTTACCGTCAACAGTGCTCGAAGGCAGTACCTTATCATTTGTTTCTGCTCCTAAGACAAGTTTTCCGCCATCCCATTTCTCGTTGAGTAAGCCTAATTTCAAACCTCCCGAGAACCAACCTCCTGCCATTTGCTTGCGTAGTGCGTATTTCAAACTTATTCTCTGATGTACGAACAGACCAATTTGGTCACTCATTAGTTCGGCTCCCACACCATGAATCTGCTTCAAAGCCACGAAAGGAATGTCGCCTGCTATTACGAATGTCTTCGGTGCGTTGTCAAAACCTGCCAGTGACATGGCGTATGTACCTGTTATGTTCAGTTGGTCTTGCTTGCCAACAGTAGCGGGGTTGTACAGAGGTTCGAGATCGAAGTAGTGAGAGAAATATGGGTCATACTGCGCCAATGCCTCAGCTGACACCAGCGTTATAATCACAGATAATATGACGTATCTACACTTGTTCACTTTTTTATAAACGCAAAAAGGTTGGTTTTATTTCCCAACCTTTGCTTTATACTTGTTAAAAATACTTAAATCATGCATAACTATGCATTCCGCCCAGCAGATAATTCACTCCGAAGTATGTAATGAGTACCGTAAGGAAAGCACCTACTATATATATATGATAGAACTTCGGACTATTGAACTTTCCTATTGATGTTTTGTGCATTGGTGCTGCATATACCATAAATGTAATCAGAGCCCATGTTTCTTTCGGATCCCATGACCAGTAAGTACCCCATGACACGTTAGCCCATACGGCTCCGAGGAACATGCCTATGGCAAGCAGGAATACTGCCGGATAGAGTAGTAATTGTGACAATGCGGTATTCTTCTCCACCTGCTGCGTCTTATTGCCGTGAATGAGCCACAGTCCCTGTATGCCAAGCAATACCTGCAAGGCGAAGAGGGCGTATGCACACATAACCGTCATCACGTGTATGGACAACAGCGGCGACTGCAACACCGGCATCAGCGGCGTTATCTGCGGCGTTCCGCTCGCTATCATTGCCACAAGCAGGCAGAAGGCTGCCACCAGCGTGCCGAAGCCTATCATTATCGGGAACTTGCGATACATCGCCATGGTCATGATGAGCAATGCCCACGCCATGAACTGCATCGTCTCATAGCCGTTGCTGACGGGCACATGTCCGCCAACCCACCAGCGCAGGCAGAGCAGGACGGTGAGATACAGTGCCAACAACGCCACGTACCCTGTGGTTACTATCTTAAACCAGCGCTCACGGCACTTCTTCCATGATGCTGAGATGACCACACACATTACCAATCCTACCATGAGCGTAAGGAATACCGGCCATTTCATAGTGTTCATCTTGTTGTACGCTATTTCAGCGTTGATGGTATTCCGGCTTGGCAACGCCTCGCCAATCATGTCGCGCTGAAACAGTTTTATCTTGGCGATTATTTCAAGCGAGCGCTCTTTCTGCCCCGTCACTATGCTTTCCGTAAGGAAGTCCATGGACTGTTTAATGAAGAACTGTTCTTTGACGGGTATCTCTTTCGGTAAAACCTGATTACCGGGAACATACCATTTCACCTCTCCCTTTCCCTCGTAGGGAAACATCTTTATCATCTCTCCGTGATAGAACATCTCCACCACGTTATATTTCTCGTCGGCCTCCATCAGTGCCTTGCGGCTAATGGTTCCCTTCCCCTGCTTCAGGTCGTCAAGTGCCTTTTTCAGTTTGTATTCGTGATATTCGTCCAGGAAGTCGCTGTACGACGCCCACTGTCCGTCAATGCCGAGCAACTCCTGCACCTCCTTGCTCTTTATGCGTATGAGCTTCTGCTTCTCCCATGGCGAGTAGTATATCATCCAGCTGACGAATATCTCGTCGGCTGAATATCCATTCCATGAAGCCTTGCCCGCCAACTTGGTTACGAAGTCGGTAGCCACGGTGTTCACAGGGCATATACGGTTGTTGTAGAGCACACACACCGTACCCATCTTGTGGGCTATGTCCTTGTCAACACAGGGCAGTTCGTCAGCACTTACATTCTGAGCCATGAACAGTAGTGCCAGCAGTGTCACTACCGGTTGTGTGGCTTTCTTGTAAAGGCTGCGTATCATCGTCTTCTTAGACAGCAACATGCATACTATGCTGACAAACAGCATCAGGTATCCCATGTATGTCACTGCTATGCCATACGGGTCATGGTACACTCCGAGCGCTACGCCCTGACCGTCACTGTCATAGCTCGACTGATACAGTCTGTAGCCTTCTACGTTTCCTATGTTGTTCATCGATACCGTCACGTCTTGCGTCTCGCCGTCAGTCTGCGCCTGCAGGATGCTCTGGTAGTCAAGCGGAGCGTCAGTTCCGGGATAGTTTACTATGTTGAAGCTCTTCAGCCTCAGCGCAAAGGGGAACTCACGTTTCACTCCGTCCTCGTCAACGTATTCCCTCGTCTCGGTGTTCATCCTCAGGTTTACCGTACCCTTTGCCGATGTCAGGTGGGTTATCAGTGCCCCTGCCAGTATCACCAGGAACGATACATGGAGCAGCATCACCGCCACGCGCCTGTACAGTTTGCGATGCATCATGTATGACATTGACGCCGCTGCAAGCATCGCCCACAGCAGCGCAAACCACCATGCGCCATAGATGTTGTCACCTACGAATGCCGTTCCTTTGTATTTTTCTATTATGGTAGCAATTCCTATACACACGATTATGAGTATGTATAAGACATATATAATCTTCTTCGTCACAAATGTTTTATGTTCTTCTGTTCGCCATGACATCGTATTTAACTTGCGAATCCTTGCGATGAAAATCACCAAACCTTATTTTGGACTCAAAATCGGCAAGGATTTTGCATTTTTCACAAGTCGTTGAATGTCAGCGAATAATGTTTTTGCAAATATCCGTTTCCCTCTCTTATTATTGTAATAGCATAGCTTTTACAATGTAATATGATAGCTATTACACTGTGAAAGCTATGCTTTTGTGATGTAAAAAGAGCGTTTTAGCGACGTAATATGATAGCTTTTACCCTGTTTTTGCACAACTTTGGAAAAATTATTTCTACCAAACGCGAACTGGTTTGTTATATATTTCGCCCTGAAATCTCTATTTTGCGTTGCAAGGCAGTGCGTCATTTGTTCGCAAATCCATGCTTCGGAAACGACGTTGCCCATGCAGTCAGATTGTCAATACTTTTAGCTTAAATCGATTCTATGAAGTAAATCAACTGAGCACGCTGCTTCTTTGTCAGGTTGCGGAAGTTCACCACGGTGTTATAGGCATCGCTCTTTCCTCCCTCCTTGCTGCATCCGTGCCACATAATGGCCTCTACGACGTTGCGCGCGCGGCAGTCATGCAGGCGCTCTACGCCACCGCCACACTTGCCTGCCAGTCCGCGGCCCCACAGAGGTGTGGTGCGGCACCAGCCCGTACGTATGTCGTTCTTCATCCACAGACGGTGCTGTACGAAGTCAGTGTATGGCCATATCTTCTGCTTTGGATAGCGTGGCATGTCGTTATCGTCGAAGAGCTTGTTAGGGTCTTGTATGTGGTCTTCGCCGGTAGTCCATGAAGGACGGTGACAGTTGGCACATCCAATCTGCGTAAACAGTTTCTTGCCCTCCTTGAAGTCTTCGGTGGTAGTGTTACGTGCTGCAGGCACAGCCAGTCCGCGATGCCATATCATGAGGTTCTTGTACTGGTCCTGTGACATCTCCGCGTCAAGAGTCTTGCTGGTGAGGTATGTGTATATGTCGCTCTCCAGGTTGCCTGTATGCCACTCTGGGTGTGCATGTGTAGGGTCAATGCGGTTGATGTATTCCGTAAATCCAGCCTGCACGTCAGGGTCTTGTGACGACTTCGTGGCATAGTATGTGCCGGCAAGGTCGAGGTAGTGGTAGCGACGGTCAGGGCGTGTCACGTTGGTGATGTTCCAGATGGCATTGGCACCGGCGGCGTCAAGTATCGGACCGCGTGACAAAGCGTAGGTGTAGCGACGCACGTACTTTGTTCCGTCACCCTGCAGCGAGTTAGAGTAATAACTCTTCCATGAGTTTGTGGACTGGTCCCACATGGCAGGGTTCAGCGCATCTGTCTTGCCTATGCTGTTATAGAAAGTGCTTTCCTTTTCCCACTGCTTGGTTATCGAGTCGTCAGGGATGGCGTCGGTCAGTCCGGTGCCATAGATGCCGATGGTTGATTCCAGCAGTACGCCAATCTCGTTGTTGTACTGTTCCTCGGTAAGGGTGACGTCGGTGCCGCCGCGCGATACCACTACAGGAGCATAGTAGGCACTGTAGTCAATCTTGACCTCTGGGTAGATGAGCGAATAGGGCTCGCCGTCAGGGAACTGGTTACCCCATTCGTCGGTGTATTCGTTCCACGCAATGGAGATCTTGTCTTCGTCGATAGGTGCCTTGAATGGCTTCACTGCACCGGTCTGAGGCATGCCTGCCACCGAACGTATATAGGCGTTTGTGGCCTTGTCATAGATTACGAGCAGGTAACCGTTACGATGGTTGTCAGCCTTGTAGTTCAGCTGGCGTGCACCGTGACCGTAACCAGGGTGACAGTAGAGACAGCCGCGGCGCACATATACAGGACCAAGTCCGTGGAAGGCGCCATCGGTGTTTGAGTTATAGTCTTTCTCAAACAGGTACTCACCCTCGTTGAAGGCCGTCATCATGTTGGTGTTTTCCACGGCTTTCGTAGGTTGCTCGTAGGCACTGGCAGTGTTGACAGACGTAGTGCCGAGCAGTCCGCCGGCATAATAGTCTTCAGGGTAGTCGGTAGTTGTCGGATCGCCAATTTCCCATGAAACGGGTTCATCAACGTCAGTTGATGAACAACTGACGCTGATGGTAGCGCCCATAAGAACAACTCCGAAGATCGAAAGTTTGTTCATAATGTGATATGTTTTGATAGTTATACTTATTATTTCTGTATTTTCAGGATTGACTGATACAGTTTGTATGCATTGTCTGCCAGTGTGCGGTATGTAGCGAGCACTACGTTGTCAACATAGTTTTCGTTGATTTTCTGGCACTGAGTCTGTACAACTTTATCGTTACCATAGCCACTGAGTGTAGTCTTCAACTCCTCAAGAGCATCATCTAACTCGCTAAGTGCATTGATAGCCTCGCCGCATGAAGCATCACCAAAATTGATAGCGAATGGATACTTCATAGCCTTGATTTTAGCCAGAGCTGCATCAAGCTTTGTCTGAACAGTCTGTGCCTGTGTCTTCAGTGTAGTATTACCTGAGTTGAGGCAGAAGTAAATGAGAGAATTGGTGTTAGGAGTTGTTGCTCCTACTGAGCCATAGAGTGCATTCTTACAGCTTACGATGTTGTCGTAGAAATCAACGATAGAGTTGTAAGCGTATGGAGACTCAATATATGTATCATCCTCATGAGAGTAAGGCAGACCTATCTTTGAGTCACCTACCTCACCGATGATGTCCTGACATCCAGCGATAATCTCAAGTGTAGCATCGAGTGCTGTCTCCCAGTCGCCAGTACCAGGGTTCTTGAAAGCCTTGCCGAAATTTGTATATCCTTCGAGTTCCTCAGTCTGCTCGTCATCATCGTTTACACCTTTGTGTGAGCTGATGTAAGCGAGTGCTATCTTGTGGCGTTCTACGTTGCTCTCTTCAGAATCCCAAGTTGCCTCAAGTGTTGCAGTAGCATTGTAGAGGTCTTTTGCCACTGCGCATACATAATTGTATTCAAGCTCTGTAATCTGGCTGATGTTACGTGGCTGGCCCTTGCGGAACAAAACGTATTCTATGCCGTGATAGCCAAGGATGCCCACGCTGGCAGTCTTGATCTGGTTGTCAATGTCGTTCATGAAGTCCTCGTCACGCAAGAGATTTCCCAATGCATCAGCGTCAACCGGCCATGTATCAGTGTGTGGGTCGATAGAATAGACATCTGCAGCACCGAAGAGGAATGCCTCTGAGTTCTCCCAGTTTGCACGCGCTGTCTTCCAGTCGGCACACGCCTGGTCGAGCGCTGCCTGAGTACCTGATACAATTTCTGTGTTTACCTCGTCGTCGCTTGAACATGAAGCGAAGCCTGTGGCGAGTACGGCAGCCATGGCTGCCATCTTTGAAAGATTCTTGATTGTCATAGTTTTGTTTTTTTTTCGTTATTTCGTTATATCGTTATGTCGCCATCTCGTTATTTCGTTATGCCGTTATTACGCTATTTCGTTATAACGGCTTTTGGCCCAGATGTTTTCAGAGAAGCTTTCCGCAGTATGTTACGCTGAGGCTGAGGCTTGGCTCATTGTTGTATGACTGTATATAGAGCGGACTGTCTGATGTCAAGCCATTGTTGTTTGGCTTCTCAAAGAAACGGTATGAATACTCACCCTTGAAGGTTATCTGTTTAATCGGTGAATAGTTCACACCAAAAGCGCAACGGTATTTCTTTGTATATTTATACAATGACTTGTACGTACCAGAGCACATGGTGTTGTAGTGCTCAAAGCGACCGAACACATACATCTTCTCATTCTTCTCGCGCAGCTTTCTTATCTGCGAGAACACATTGTAGCCAGCCTCTATGGCATAGCATACTGCATTACTACCTATGTTTGAGTAGTGGTGTGGGTTACCGTCCTGATACTTGTGGTGTGTCCAGTTTGCCTGATTATACTCTGATATTGCGTCGGCATCGGCAAAGTGTGCAAAGTCCACATTACCACGTACTATCCAGTTCCAGCGGTCCAGTGAGAAGTCAAGTGCTATGATTCCGAGTGCTCCCGTCACATTTTCATACTTTGTGCCAGGCAAGCCCGGTGTACGCAGAGTATTACGGAAAGTATAGCCGTAATAGCCACTGAGTCCGATGCGCAGTCCCTTGACTGAGTAGTTATCTACGCGGAAAGCGCCTGCATAGTTGTTTGCAACCTTAAACTCATACGGACTTGTTGCACCATAGTGAGCGAAGTTTTCTGCAGTGAAGCTCTCTGAGTTCAAGCCCGAAAGCAACTGCACCTCGTAGCGCCAGTCCTTCAGTCTGCCCCACAATGACAGACCTACCTGGTGCCATGTGTTTGGCATGATGGTAGCCTCGCCTTCCGGACGATATACGGTGAAGAACTTGTTTGGCTCATGATAGGCGTTGGAATATCCTACAGGCACTATTATCTCACCAGCCTTGATGTTGAACTTGCCGCCCCAGAACTCCTTGTTTATCCAGAACTGCTCAAGGTTCACCTCGCCGCCTTTCTCTACCTCGGCTTCGTATTCTCCGGCTTCCTCAGCCTCTATCTCAACGGCAGTGCCGTTACCGCCGTGTTCAAACTCTATCTCACTGCCGAACGTCCAGCCCTTACCAAAGTCATAGCCTATGTTCAGACATACGTGTGGCAGGTCGAAACGGCCGTGGCTCGGATCATCCTTATATCTCTCCGGGTATTTGTAGCGGTTAAAGCTCTGACTGTAATAGTTGCGAGTCATCACCGCCTCGCCATAACCACCGATGTGCAGGCGCGATACTGCATCGATAAGTTTTGCCGCCTTACAGTCCTTGGCGTCCGTCTTCTTCTCTTTGTCAGTGTTCTCCCTAACTTGATAGGTAGCACCCGTGGTGCCATCAACATTTGCATTTGTTCCCTGTGCCATTGCGCCCATTGTTATCCCGCAGGCAAGCATGGCTGTCATGATAGGCTTTTTTGTCATCATTCTACCTTTGAGTTATAATCGATTATGAATTTGGGTGCAAAATTACTGCTATTTTCAGAGGTGTGCAATACCTAAAAATGACTATTTTATTATTAAATGACCTTGCAGTATCTACATATTTTTAGGTATATCGACTAATTACTTACGCAGGGTGTGAAATGCAAAAAGGAGTTGATGCAAAAAGCCAGAGTGTGAATAAAAGTAAAAGATTGCGGCTTCGTCGGATAAAAGTTTTATTTGTTTGCTTGCTGAAAGTTAATAATTTGTGGATGGTTTGTAAAACATATAACTTTGCAGTCAGAAACGAACTAACTGACAATAAATAGTTATGTACACATTATTAAAGACATATCCAACCATCACGCTTGATGAGATGAAGGATGTAAGACTGCTTAATCGTATAGATACGAAGTATGTGACGACGACCAGCCGACTGCGTAAGTTCCTGCTCCTGGCACAGGGCGACTATTATGTGCAGGAGATAAATGGCGAGTCGCTGCTGCCATACCACACCATCTATCTCGACACTCCGGCGCTTGATATGTATATGGCTCACCACGACGGCCACAGCCAGCGCTACAAGGTGCGTATGCGCACGTATGAGGTTGACGGCACTTCGTTTATAGAGGTGAAAAACAAAAACAACCACGGGCGCACGAAGAAGAAACGCATAGAGATTGACGACCTTATATATAATAAGGAGAATATGCGTGAGTTTGTCAGCAGTAAGACACCGTATGATGCCAAGACGCTGCAGCCTACCATTGAGAATAGTTTCAGACGCATCACGCTGGTGAACAAAGGTAAGACTGAACGATTGACGATAGATCTGGGGTTGCGCTTTCATAACATGCTCAATGGTGAGACTAAGGAGATGCCTGACCACGTCATCGTGGAACTGAAACGCGAGGGACTGGTTGAATCACCTGCCATTGCCATGCTGCGCAACCTGCGCATACAGCCCTGTGGTTTCAGCAAGATGGCTCTGGGCATGGCGATGACGTCGCCCGAACTGAAACAGAATAACTTCAAGGAACGCCTGCATTACATCAGGAAAATTAAGAACTAAAGGTTAAGAACTAATATAAATACATAACGATATGGACGAATTGGAATTTATGGAATCGCAGGTTATTAACGCTGACTTCTGGCAGTTGTTGATACGTTTCGTGTTTAATGCCGTGGTTACGGGTGCCATTGTGGGCTTCCTGTATTACCCAAAGTGCCGCCGCCGCGACTATTCATTCACGTTTATGCTCATCAGTATTTCTATCTTCATGATGATATTCTTGCTGGGTAGCGTGAAGGTGAAGATAGGCTTCGCACTCGGACTGTTTGCCATCTTCGGCATAATACGCTACCGCACGGAGCAGATGCCAGTGAGGGAGATGACCTACTTGTTTGTAATCATAGCCCTGTCGGTAATCAATGCCTTGTCGCTTACGTTTACATGGGCGGAGCTGATAGCTACCAACGTGCTGTTCTTTCTCAGCGTCATGGTGACGGAGTGGAGCAAGTGGCTACGCCACGTAAGCACGAAAACCATCAAGTATGACCGCATAGAGTTGATAACTCCTGAACGGCGCGCAGAGCTGAAAGAAGACCTGACAAGGCGTACGGGGCTGAACATACTGAAAGTGGAGGTCGGCGACCTGGATTTTCTCAAGGATATGGCAATCGTTCGCATCAGCTATGAGCCTGAAAATCACGACGTAAACACTGCTGACGGGGTGGCCGTGCGCTAATGCCACTGTAATCGCTATCTGATTAGACTGCAATCAGGTACTGATTACCAGGTAATCGGGTACTGATTGCACTGTAAAAGCGCAGCTATTGCAACGTATATAAAAACAAGACTTGTAGCAAATGGGTTTATCATATATGAAAATACGTGTTGTGCATGGCCTGCTGCCGGTGATACTTCTCGTGGTATCGCCGCTGCAGCTGGCTGCTGACGACTTTGGATTGTGGCTCGGTGCTGGTGCTGAGAAAAAACTCGGCAGTGGCTGGAGCATCGGCATTGATGGCGAATGGCGCACGGCTGACCGCGTTAGCGTGGGACTGTTGGCTACGTATAAGATAGCAAAGTGGCTGAAGGCCACTGGAGGTTACGAACTGCAGGACGTGCGTTCTGACGGAGGACTGACCGGCACTGGCAACTATTATAATAGTACCTGCTGGCACTTGCGCCATAGGTTGTTTGCCGGTCTTACGGGCACATGGAAGACTGGACGGTGGAAATTCTCTCTGCGCGAGCGCTGGACTTATACCTACGCACCGTCGTATGAGCGTCATCGCATGACAATGAATCCCGAACTTGCCACTTACGGCGAGGTGACGACAAAAGAGATTGACGCAAAGGCAAAGAACGTGTTGCGCAGCAGGGTAGGGGTGGAATACGACATACCGAAGTGTCCGCTGGCACCTTACGGTTCGGTGGAACTGTATAACGCCTGGAATGTAGAGAAAGTACGCTATACGCTTGGTGCGGAATATAAACTCAATAAGCAGAATACACTGAAAATATACTATCTGTTTCAGGACCGTAAAAGCCACGATGACGACGAGCCGGCTACAGACCAACACGTGCTCGGCGTGAGCTATGGGGTGACTTTCTGATTAAAGGATAAGAACTAAGAACAGAAGATTATGGCTAAGGAAAATATAACGAAATCCTGCCTGCCGCTTTTCATTTCATTGCTGATGCTCGCATCAGCAATGATTAGTTGCGGTAATCTCGACGATTTTCCCGAACTGGCAACAGTGGGTAATGAGGATGATAGTGCGCAGGAACAGGAATTGAAAGAACAGGAGGTGGCGGTTGATTTGAATGATACCATCAAAATCAACGAGACTGCCCTCACGGGTGAGGTGGAGTACGTGCCATCAGCTGTGACAGGAGAGGAAGGTTACAAGGACTTTGTAGATAATTTCCTGTATGATGACGATACGCAGACGTGGGATGATGGCGTGAAGTCGCTTGAGATTACGTTTGCTGATTATGGCGTGACGTATGTGTATAAAAACAAAAATGGTAAGGTGAAGTCGCTTGACACTTCTACACTCAGCGTCACTACCGACGGGGCTCACGTTACGGTGCATGCCTATAAGAAAATGAAATTTGTGCTATCAGGCTCTACGGCGAATGGTAGTTTCAAGATATATAGCGATAAGAAATTCATCGTTCAACTGAATGGAGTGAATATTACCAATCCGACTGGTGCGGCTATCAATTGCCAAAAGGGTGATGACGGCGGCAAACGCTGCTTCCTTGTCGTGGCTGACGGCACGAGTAATTATCTTGCTGACGGCACTGCTTACAACACCACTGAGGGTGAAGACGAGAAGGGAACGTTCTTCTCGGAAGGCAAGGTACTCGTGAGCGGTGGCGGATACCTTAATATAAGGAGTAATGCAAAACACGGATTGGCGTGTGATGACTACGTGTATCTGCACGCCGGACCGCAACTTACCATTACTCCTGCGGCTGGTTATGATGGATTGAAGACTAACGATGGAGTGTATATTGCCGGCGGAGTGATGAATATAACCTGTTCGGGTGTTGCAGCAAAGGGTATAAACACTGCAGGTATGCTTATGATTAGCGGCGGCAGGACTACGGTAGTCTATAAGGAAAGTGATGAAGTGGGAGAGAGTGGCAGCACTGATGGTGATGCCGTTGCAGGTCTGTCGTGTTGCGTAAAATGCGACTCTGTGTTCTCGCAGTCGGCAGGAGCGTTGCTGCTCTCAGCATCATCGGCAGGTGGCAATGGCATCAACGTGGCACAGTCGCTGACAATGACAGGCGGCACCATGGTGGTTGTTGCCTCAGGTACGCCGCTGATTTACGGCAGCCTTTACCGAGAAGGTGGCAAGATATACGTGAATAATGAGGAGTATTCTTTCTGATTCGGGTGATTTCAACGATTGCTCGAAGTCAAAATTACGGCAGGTGTAGTCCGGAGCGATGTCCTTTCTTATGGCTTTTGCTCGCTATGTCTGCCGTTGACTATACTTATTATAACGTAGGCAACGATGACAATGCTGAACCCTCCCCAGCATAAGTGAGTGTGGGCGGTGATAAGACCGTAAGCTATTGAAGCGATAAGAATAATGGCAGCGAAAAGAATAAAACCGTATTTCAATTCGTTGCCACGGAAACTCCAGTGCTTGAATTTCAAGGCAAACATCGGAATTTCGGCTACAAGCAGCCAGCAACTGATGAAAATGCCAGCGAATACCAATACGGTAAACCACTGATGGTGCTCAAACAATGGTGAGAAACCAACGATTAGCGAACCCCAGAAAAGTGCGTTTGCAGGTGTGGGCAGACCGATAAATGATGTTGTCTGGCGCGTGTCAAGATTGAATTTCGCAAGTCTTATGGCTGAGAAGGCGGCTACGAGATATGCCATGTAAGGCATCAGCGAAACAAGCCACATGGCGTTGTCAATCAAAAAACTGGGATATTCCAATACGGAAAGTTCGGCAAATATCATTGATGCAGGTGCAACGCCGAAGGTTACGTCGTCTGCCAGTGAGTCGAGTTCTTTGCCTATCTCGCTTGATACGCCAAGAAGACGAGCCGACATGCCATCGAAAAAGTCGAATACAGCACCGAGAATAATGAATAATAGTGCCATCTGCGGATTGAAGCGCAGTGCGTAGATTATTGCAATGCAGCCGCAGATGAGATTGCAGCAGGTTATGATGTTGGGTATGTGCTTCTTCATTCTTCCCCGGGTGCTAAGTCTATTTCAGTTCCGCAATGATGGTTTGGTTGCCTGTCGTCGTCTGCCCCATGACCACTTTAATGTCGGTTCCGAGTGGTAGGAACAGGTCAACGCGTGAGCCAAACTTGATAAATCCTAAGTGTTCGTCGATGTAGCAATCGTCGCCTTCTTTGGCATAGGTGACGATACGGCGTGCTACGGCACCTGCTACTTGACGGCAGAGTATGTCAACACCATCAGTAGTTGTGATGATGATGTCTGTCATCTCGTTCTCATCGCTCGCTTTCGGTAGCCATGCCTTGTGGAAAGCACCATTCTTGTGTCGCACCATCTTTACCTTTCCGTCAACAGGAAACCAGTTGGCGTGTACGTTGAAGAGACTCATGAATATGCTGACCATGATGCGTTTCTCATGGAAATACTTCTCTTCTTCAACCTCTTCTATCACTACTATATGACCATCGGCAGGCGCTACTACAAGCTTGTCGGTTTCCATGTCGTCTTCTGCGAATTTGCGTATCGGACAACGGAAGAAGTTAAGTGCGATGCACCACACCACACCAAAGAGCACTGCAAATACATAGAATGGTATGTGTGACGGTATAAAGCGCCACAGAGCATAGCCTATGGCGATTAAAATCAAGGCACTGTAAATCAGTATGTGAGTGCCTTCATGATGTATGCGTATCTTTTTGAGTTTCTTTATTCTTTTGCCCATAGTGAGGGGTTGATGTTCTTTGTGACCGTTTGTATGTGCTTAGTCTATCAACTTGCAAAGTTAAATAAAATCTTTGATATAAACAAATATTTGTCGTTGAAACTGATTATTTCGCCGTTTTTTTCAGTTTTCAGCATTTGCATAGGTGTCTTCGGTGCTTATATAGCGTGAGAAGAACACCGTGGCAGCAATGACGGCGATGAATGCTATGCAGATTATCACCGTTTCGGTTGTGTGGTTCAGAGGGTCTGTCCAGACTTCGTTGAAGAAACCATTACGTGCAGCAATCTCAACGAATGACCAGAATACTATTACCGTGGCTAAGGCAAAGCGTATGTTCCGTCCCCATGATGCTATGTGAAGCTGTTTCTTTATCATCAACATCGACCCTACAAGGCACACTAAGGCGAAACCAAGCGTCACAGGATGGCGCTCTCCGAGAAATACGGGGTCGTAGCAGAACATCAGCACGAGATACAGTCCCCACATCATTACAATCCATTCCATGAATACTACGATGGACGAATGGTGTGCCATGGGCTTTATGGTAATGCAGTTTTTGTCTGTATGCAGTATGTGGCGCTGTATCCAGTTGAGTAGGTCGCAGCCCGTTCGGGTGCAGAAGATGTAGAGTATCATTATTGTCATCCACATACCGAAGGTGGCAGGCATGATGAGGTACTCAGGACGTGAGCCGCGAATGGCTTTAAGTTCTGGTCGAGTGTAGTCTGTAAGCGGACGTCCGTTGATGAGATAGTCCTGTGCTGTTATCATACCATCGGTATAAGTGGTGGTAGTCTGTATTACGCCAGTGCCCTGCAAGTCGCAGTGTACGCCGTAGCGTTGTGCATAATATACGAAGAGGAACTCTATCCAACCCGTCCAAAAGAGCATTGCTCCTGTGATACCCCAGATGGTCTGTTTGGTGTCACCCTTGACATATACACCGATGACAACCATTACCATGCCTGCAAAGCCCATGGCGAAAGCAGTGTAATGCAAAGTAGTGGACTGCAATATGTGTTCCATTATGGCCATCAGTGCGTGACCGAGTGGCATAAGCAGAAGGATTATGAGGAAGCTGCCAAGTGTTTTGCCTATGTAAAGATTATTGCCCATGTCTGTATTTGAAAAGAAGTTAGTATTCTATCTTGTCAGCTTTTTCCTCCCATGCACGAAAGGCGGCTTGTGCCTCCTCATTCATCATCTGTTCTGTCGGGATGGAACGCTCGGAGTAAGGACGCGCAATCTCTTCGTAGATGAAGTTGTCGCCGAAGCCAATGCGTTCGGCGTCTTTCTTCGTTCCACCATAATATATATGACGTATGCCCGCCCAGTAAATGGCACTCAGACACATAGGGCATGGCTCGCACGACGTGTAAATCTCGCAACCGTCAAGTTTGAAATTGCCAATGCGCTGACAAGCAGCACGTATGGCTGTCACTTCTGCATGTGCTGTGGGGTCGTTGTTTGCCGTTACACGGTTCA
Source organism: uncultured Prevotellaceae bacterium (assembly GCA_946534585.1). Lineage (GTDB taxonomy): Bacteria > Bacteroidota > Bacteroidia > Bacteroidales > Bacteroidaceae > Prevotella. Next base: position 27,778 of record CAMNCV010000131.1, on the reverse strand, counting down.
CTCCTTCTGCTATCACTTTGCCGTCTTTTACGATTACGGCACCGAATGGACCACCGCCGTTTGTTACGTTGGCTACGCTCAGGTCGATGGCTCGTTGCATTAGTTCTTTATGTCTGTTGGTATTCATGTCGTTTGTTTATTTATAGTTAAAGTGTAAGGCGATTGTTGTCTTTCTGTGTCAGAAGGTGTTACGGCTGTTTCAAAAAGTTATGTTATGGGGTAAAAATGCGTCATAACATTTTCGTACATTCTCGTTTTTTTGTAATTTTGTAGGCGTTATGAGAAATATAGGTATTATAATAGCTTTTATGATATGTTGTGCAGGTGTGGCTCAGGTAAACGTGCAGCAGCCTCCGCGCGTGTCTGGCATGGGATATGGAACGCTGCATGATATGCCGATGTTCTGCGAGCAACTCAAATATGAACTGACATGGCCGTGGTCTTGGCGCAAGAAGCATGGTCATATGTCATTCAAAAGGTGGCGTAAGGCTGCGCGTGCAGAGGTGTTTAAGACTATGCAGACAGCACCGCCTGCGCCTGTTGGTTACGGGTATGAAGTCATTGCATGTGAACGACGTGATGGCTACGAAGCACAGAAGATACGTTTCAACGTAAACCGTTGGGAGAGGGTAGTGGCGTATCTGCTGATACCAGATGCAATACCGAATTCAGCACTTCCGGCGATATTATTGTTTCATGACCATGGCGCTCACTTCTCTATAGGCAAGGAGAAGATGATACGTCCGTTTGGTGTCGATACGTTGGTGATGCAGGATGCCATGAAATGGTCAGTAACCTGCTATGACAGTACCTTCGTTGGTGATGAGTTGGCAAAGGCAGGTTATGTTGTGCTTTGTACCGATGCCCTTTTCTGGGGCGATCGTGGCAGAGAGGAAGGTGTGCGCTATGACTCTCAGCAAGCGTTGTCAGCCAATCTGCTACAGATGGGAACATCGTGGGGATCGTGGATAACGTGGGATGATATCCGCTCGGCAGAGTTTCTTGCCTCACTGCCATTTGTTGATGAAGAGAAGTTAGGATGCCTTGGATTTTCCATGGGCGCATATCGTGCCTGGATGGCAACGGCATTGACAGATGTTATCAAGGCTGGTGCGGCAATATGCTGGATGAACGATACCGATCACCTGATGAGTCTGGGCAATAACCAGAATAAGGGAGGCTCGGCATACTCGATGCTTATTCCTGGCATACGCAACCTTATGGATTACCCTGATGTGGCAGTCATGGCGTGTCCAAAACCTATGCTTTTCTTCAATGGGACGAGAGACAAACTCTTTCCTGTGGATGGTGTAGAGATATGCTATGACATCATGCGTGACGCATGGCATTCACAGAAGGCAGATGGCAATCTTATAACAAGACTATGGGATGAGAAGCACTTCTTCAATCGCCAGATGCAACAAGAGGTCAGAACTTTTATGGATAAGCATCTGAAATAATCCTCTTGTCTATATGTGGTTAGTTCGCTTCGATGAGTGCTTCTACAGCCAATCGGTAACTATCAAGACCGAAACCGCATATTACTCCCTTGCATGCAGGTGACAGATAGGAGTGATGACGGAAGTCTTCACGCTGATGCACATTGCTTATGTGTACCTCGATGACGGGGCATTGTAGCGAGCGTATGCAGTCATGCAGTGCTACAGAAGTGTGGGTGTAGGCTCCAGCATTTAGCACGATGCCATCGTATATGCCGCCGTTCTGTTCTGCAAGGTATGAGCCTGTTTGCTGTAGTTTGTCAATCATTTCACCCTCAATGTTGCTTTGGTAATAGTCAAACTCAACATTTGGATAACGAGTCTTTAGCTTAGGCAGATAACTCTCGAATGAACTATCGCCATAGATGCCAGGCTCTCGTTTGCCCAACAGATTGAGGTTGGGACCGTTAAGTATCAGTATTTTCATTGGTTTTCAGTCTTTTTATCCTTTGTTTTTTAATTCTTCAATCAGCCTTTTTACACCTTCGCTTGCTCCGCACTTGATATGAATGACGTTTGATTTCGCGGCTACATCCTTCGGGTCGATAAGGTATATGGGTACTCCTTGCGGTGCATACTGCACCAGTCCTGCTGCTGGATATACATTCAACGAAGTCCCGATAATGACAAACACGTCAGCCTGCTGAGCCATTTGCGCAGCGTCATAGAGATTAGGCACATTCTCGCCAAAGAACACAATGAACGGCCGCAGCAAAGAGCCGTCGTCAGCTTTCTCGTCGTGAGGAACCTCAAGACCCGTCTCACCGAAACCTTCATGCGGCAGAGTGATGTGATAGCGCGGATTATCTACGTCGCGACTGCTGCACATCTTCATCATCTCGCCATGCAGGTGTATGACCTTTGTTGAGCCGGCAGCTTCGTGCAAGACATCTACATTCTGCGTCACTACGGTGACATCATAGTCCTTCTCCATTTCAGCCAGCAGCCGATGCCCCTCGCAGGGCTGTACGTCCTTGTATTTTACGCGCAGCATATTGTAGAAATCGTTTACATAATTGGGGTTAGCCTCCCATCCCTCGTGAGTGGCTACTCGCTCCACGGGATAGTTCTCCCACAGTCCTCCAGCATCGCGGAAGGTGCTCAATCCGCTTTCTACAGACATGCCAGCACCAGTAAGTACTACTATCTTCTTCTTCTTTGTTGTCTGTTCCATAAGTCACGTCGTGTTAGGAAATACAAGGTAAAGTTACATCTTTTTTTTAAGTTGACAAAGCAAAATACTTGTTTTATGTTTATAAAAGGTGTAAAATGGTTAATTTTCATGTAAAAAGATGCTTTTTTGAAAAAAAATATGTAACTTTGCAACGTTTTGTGTAGAAACAGATTGAGTGACTGTGAGAATTAAGAACTGCAGGGATTGGTTCTTATGGTCAGACGAAAAGACGGAAAAACAATAACAAAGATAATCAAATAATGGATAAGACAAGTTATGCTCTTGGTATGGGCATTGGCCGTCAGCTGAAAGACATGGGTGCTGACAAACTGAATTTAGACGATTTCGCACAGGCAATCAAGGATTGCGTGGCCGGTAAGCCACAACTCAAGGACGTTGAGGCTCAGCAGTTGGCACAGGCTTTCTTTGCAGAGCAGGAGAAGGAACAGCGTGCTCGTGCTGCAGAGATAGGCAAGCAGAAGAAAGCAGAAGGCGAGGCTTATCTTGCTGAGAACGCGAAGAAAGAAGGTGTGATTGCTACAGCGTCTGGTCTGCAATACAAGGTGCTGACAGAAGGAACGGGCAAGTCGCCAAAGGCAACAGATAGCGTAGAGTGCCATTATGAGGGTTTCCTGATTGATGGTACGGTGTTTGATTCAAGCGTGCAGCGCGGTCAGACTGCTACATTCCCGCTTAACGGAGTGATAAAGGGATGGACTGAAGGACTACAGTTGATGAAGGAAGGTGGCAAGACACGTTTCTTCATACCTTACCATCTCGCATACGGCGAGGCTGGAGCAGCAGGTTCGATACCTCCGTACTCTACGCTGATATTCGATGTTGAGTTGATAAAAGTGAAGTAAAGACGAGGCAGGTATTCATATTGCATAATAAGTAGTTAGGTAATTAAAGAATATAATAAAAACAATGAAGAAGTTCACATTCGCAGCATGTCTGGCAGTAGCCGCAGCTGCATTTACCTCATGTGGTAACGGCACACCGAGTGCCAATTTGAAGGATGACGTAGATACTCTGAGCTATGCTATGGGTCTTACTCAGAGCGATGGTCTGAAGGAGTATCTCGTGGAGCGTGCAGGTGTCGATACAGCCTACATCGATGAGTTTATCAAAGGTCTTAATGCTGGTGCTACCGCTGGTGATGACAAGAAGAAGGCAGCTTACTATGCTGGCGTGCAGATAGGTCAGCAGATAGGCGGTCAGATGGTTAAAGGACTGAACTATGAGATTTTCGGTGCAGACTCTACTCAGACAATTTCGCTGAAGAACCTGCTTGCAGGCTTCGTGGCTGGTACTACCGGCAAGAAGCAACTCATGACTATGGAGAAGGCACGCCTTACTGTTGAGGAGAAGATGCACACTCTGAAGGCCAAGAACATGGAGAAGCAGTATGGCGACTACAAGAAGAAGAACGAGCAGTACCTTGCTGCCAACAAGAAGAAGGCAGGTGTTGTGACACTGCCAAGCGGCGTACAGTATAAGGTCGTAAAGGCTGGTACCGGTGCCGTTCCTGCTGATACGTCAACAGTTATGGTTCACTATGAGGGCAAGACCATCGACGGTCAGGTGTTTGACTCAAGCTATAAGCGTGGCGAACCTGTTACAATGAAGTGTAACCAGGTAATCAAGGGTTGGACAGATGCCTTGACACACATGCCAGAAGGCTCTAAGTGGGAGGTTTATATCCCTCAGCAGTTGGCTTACGGCGAGCGCGCACAGGGGCAGGCTATCAAGCCATTCTCTACTCTCGTGTTCACAATCGAGCTTGTGAAGATTAAGAAATAACGCAATAAATAACCTCACTATCTTATTCCGGTTGTCATTAGTGGCAAGGAATAAGATAGTGTTTTCTTAATAAACATTTACTAAAATGAAGAAGATTGTTATGTTTGCTGCTCTTGCCATGCTCACCGCTGGCATGACAGCGAAGCCAAAGAAAGACAAGGTAGATGCCACGACGGCTGCTACCACACAGACTCAGCAGGGTCAGGGAAAAACCTCAGTTCTCAATAATGGCAACGACTCCATAAGCTATGCTGCCGGATATGCCAATACAAATGGATTGATTCCTTTCTTGCAGCAGAACTGGGACTTCGATGAGGCTTATATGGCTGACTTCATAGAGGGACTGAAAGATGCGCGCAAGCAGCTTAATGACCCACACTTCACGGCTCGCGCTGCAGGTGCTCAGGTCAGCTATATGATTCAGAACCGCATGATTGAGGGCATGAGCAAGGAACTGAAAGGTACTGGTTATGCAATGGATGCCGACCTTTTTTATGAGGGTTTCATTGCTGCCCTGAATAAAGATACTACGAAATTCAAGATGAATGCAGCCGACAAGTATTTTGGCGAGACGATGAACTATGTACGTAAGGTGAAAACAGAGTTGGCACAGAAGGAAGGCGCTGACTGGCTTGCAGAGAATAAGAACAAGCCAGGTGTGGTAACTACGGCTTCAGGCCTGCAGTATAAGGTCATCACCATGGGTACGGGTGAGCGTCCGAAGGCAGATCAGGAGGTAGAGGTGAAGTATGAAGGTCACCTCATCGACGGCACAGTGTTTGACTCAAGCTATAAGCGTACACCTAACACTACGAAATTCAAGTGCAACCAGGTAATCAAGGGTTGGACAGAAGGTCTGCAACTGATGCCTGTAGGTTCAAAGTTCGAATTCTACATTCCTTATAACCTCGGCTACGGCGAGCGCGGCATGGGACAGAACATTCCTCCATACGCTACCCTTATCTTTACGGTTGAGCTCGTTGGCATTACGAAATAATCACGCAGAGATATAAAAACAAAAGCTATCTGATTACGGTGCAATCGCATTGCGATTACCATGTAATCAGATAGCTTTTGTTATGTAATCAGGTAGTGATTACAACACGATAGGATAGTTTTTGTAAATCAGGCTGACAGCCAGTGCTTTACGATATTATTTCTCTAACTCTAATACGTAAACGGATGTAGGCTCCGACTTCACGGTCTTTTCACCGTCACCCTGATGCGTGTCCTGCACGAAGATGTGGAGTTTCTTCTGTAACTTCCATAATTCCGTGTCATAACTCGGCTCCCACGCATTGACAGGAAAGTCGGTGATGTCAGACAAAACCCATGGCTTTCTCTTGTTGATATTCTTCTTGTAATACACTGAAACCTTACTGCCTCGTTCCTCATCTCTTACGATATACCATGCGCGTTTGCCATCGGTCACGATGCGAGGGCGCGCTATAGGTATCATCTTTGTGCCGCCACCCTTGAGCGTAAATGGTGTCTTACGGTCGGAAACCTGCTCTTCGTGCCACTGCAGCCCGTCGTGCCATACAAGGCGATACTGTGGTATGTCGCTGTTACCTGAGCGCCAATAGGTTGCAATATATGGGTGACCATCCTTGTCCGTGCTCATGCTCGTCTGGTTGATTAGCTCATAGCCCTGCGGTATGTAGGCAGCATACTCGGCGCTGTTCTGTGTGATAGGCAGGGTGTATGGCTCTCCGTTTGATTTCTTCCATGTGCGTCCGCCGTCTTCTGACTTCGCATAACACAAGTCGTGGTTTGTCTCAACCTTCCATGTCTCACGCCATACCCACGACAGGTGTATCACACCGCTCTCGTCAACGTACATCTGCCAGTAGGCATTGCGCTTGTCTTCGCCGTCAATCAATACGTTATGCACGCGCTCCCATGTACGGGTCTCCAGCGAATAGCGGTTCATTACCAGATTGCCACGCCCCGAACTGCCAGAGCGATATACAAACAGCAGACTGCCATCTTTCATCAAATAGAATTCAGGATAGGTCACGTTATTCTCGTCAAAGGCAGTCATGAGTATCTTACCGCCTAACTTCAGCGAGCCGGGCTCTATGCCACGACAGTAGTTGAGGCGGTTGCCGTGGTGGTCGAAAGCCACGTGTACGTAGCCATCGCCATCGACTGCCATACTGATTATATTGTGGCCGTCGGTCACCTTGCCCTTATACATAGACCTTTCTATCAGCCATTCCTCGCTGCCCAGACGGCGTTTGCCCAGTGTCAGGTAGCCGTCGCCATCGTAGTAGCTGATATATTGCTCGTTGCCGTGTGTCACTATGGAGTTCGTGCGGAATACTGCCGTATTGACAGAAGTCTGGCTGTAGCCCTTGCCTACTTCCACCAAGTGGCTCTTCAGACCACCATTTTTGCCAGCCGTGGCACCCATTGACAGTGCTGCCAGCAGTGATATGCAGAGTATGTATTTCTTCATTGTATTGTTGTATGATATCTCTTAAATCTTTATACCTTCAGTCGTTTATTCTTTCCGATATCCTGTCCTGTCGTTATCCGAAGAACATATAGCAGATGGCAATGCCTGATAGTATGCCTGCCAGGTCGGCAAGCAGTCCGCAAGCCACGGCGTGACGGGTGTAGCGTATGCCTACGCTGCCGAAATATACGGCCAGGATATAGAATGTAGTGTCTGTGCTGCCTTGGAAGATGCACGACAAGCGGCCTACGAAAGAATCGGCACCGTATGTGGTCATGGCGTCAACCATCATGCCTCGCGCACCGCTTCCCGACAGAGGCTTCATCAGAGCCGTAGGCAGTGCTCCTACGAAATCAGCGTTGATGCCGCATATCTCTACGCACCACTTGATGCCTCCTATCAAAGCATCCATAGCACCCGAAGCGCGGAATACGCCTATGCCTACGAGTATTGCTACAAGATACGGAATGATGCGCACGGCCGTGGTAAATCCATCCTTTGCTCCCTCGATGAAAGCATCATATACGTTGACTTTCTTTCTTACACCGGCAAGTATGAAACCCACGATGATAGTCATCAGCAGTATGTTGGCTACGGAAGTGGATACGGTGTTCATCATTTCCTTATCCATCTGCGTAAATCCCCAGATGATTGCCGCAACGGCCAGACATGCGCCGCCCAATGTCAGTAATATGGTCTTGTTGATGAGATTGATGCGCTGGTACAGGCTCGTAACGATGATACCAGCCAGTGTAGAGAAGAACGTAGCCAGGAGTATTGGGATGAATATGTCAGAGGGTTGTGCGGCTCCCATCTGCGCACGATACACCATGATGCTGACGGGTATGAGCGTTAGGCCAGAGGTGTTGAGCACTAAGAACATAATCATAGGGTTCGTAGCCGTTGATTTCAGGCGCGTCGTAGTCTCCTTGTCTTGCTTCATGCTGTCCACATTCTTGCTGTTCAGCTCCTGCATCTGCTCCATGGCTTTTAGTCCGAGCGGCGTGGCGGCATTGTCAAGACCGAGCATATTGGCTGCAATGTTCATGAATATGCTGCCCGTTACGGGGTGTCCCTTCGGAATGTCAGGAAACAATTTCGTGAAGATAGGAGAAAGCAGTCGCGCTATGAAATTCACTACTCCGCCTTTCTCACCAATCTTCATTATACCGAGCCAAAGCGCCAGTACGCCCGTAAGCCCCAGTGATATTTCAAAAGCAGTCTTCGACGTGTCGAAGGTGGAGTTCATCATGGCAGGGAATACTTCGGTGTCGCCCATGAAAATGAGTTTTACGAGACCGATAACGAAGGCTATCACGAAGAAAGCCACAAAGATGTAGTTTAATACCATACTACTGTCATTTATTAGATGAAAAGAGCCCTGTCGGTAGTCCGAAGGGCATGATGTGGTTATACGATGGGCAATGATGTGCCGTTGATTTTCTGGTAGAAGTCGAGGGCAAACACATCGGTCATGCCCGAGATGAAGTCGAGCATAGCCATGATACGTGTCTCTATTGACGGAGAGTATATCTCATATTGGCTGCTGACGCGATGCAGCAGTTGCTGAGAATAGAAGCGGTCGGGGTTGATGATGGCTTCAGTCATCTGGTCAAGCAGGGTCTCCATGATTTTGTAACCGCCCAACTCTATGTCAAGCACGGGTTTGGAATGGTAGATGCTGCCGAAGGCAACGTCAGTGCAACGCTTGTATGCCTCGCGCTGCAGCGGATTGATGTATTTGATGAGGCTGCCCAGGAAGGTGCCATTCAGTATCTGTTCTTCATTTCGCAGGAAAGCATCTACACATTCATTCTCAAGCTTGCCGATGACGCAGGCACGCATATACACCACTTGCTCGTTGCGGTCAGTGATTTTTTCAGCTTTTATGCGATTGAGTATGCTCTGTTGAGTCTTTGAGTCAAAGAAACTGAGAAACAGGTCGCGTGTCTGTTCAAACGAGATAAGTTTCAGCTTGTGGGCATCCTCTATATCCATTATCTCGTAGCATATATCATCCGCCGCCTCTACAAGGTACACCAAAGGGTGGCGTGCGTAGTGCAATGGCTTGCCGTCAGCTGACAATCGTTTCATGCCGAGGTCGTCGGCTATACGCTGGAAAGTGCTACTCTCGGTGGTGAAGAAACCGAATTTCTCTTTTCCTCCTACTACATCAGAACCTGAATAGAACGAGGCAAAAGGATATTTCACTATGCTTGCCAGCATGGAATATGTCATAACGAAACCTCCCTCGCGGCGACCGTTGTAACGGTGCGTGAGCAGGCGAAAGGCATTGGCATTACCCTCAAAGTGCGTTATGTCGTTCCACAGTTCGGGCGAGATGTCTTTTTTCAGACTGCAACCGTTGCCCTCGGTAAAGAAGGTCTGTATTGCCTTTTCTCCGGAATGGCCGAATGGCGGATTGCCAAGGTCGTGAGCCAGACATGCTGACGAGACTATGGTACCCAGTTCTTCAATCAGCGTGCCTGCGTATGATGGGGTGCGCCGTATGATGTCACGCGCCACATCGCTGCCGAGCGACATACCAACACTTGCCACCTCAAGCGAATGTGTGAGGCGGTTGTGTACGAAAATGGAACCGGGAAGCGGAAAGACCTGGGTCTTGTTTTGCAGCCGACGAAACGGCGCAGAGAAAATCAAGCGGTCGTAGTCGCGCTTAAACTCCGTGCGCTCGTCGTGGCGCTCCGTGTGTCGCAGCTCCTGCCCGAGGCGTTTGTTTGATATTAGAGACTGCCAATCCATGCAAGAATTATCCGAATGATATAATGTTGCTTATAGGCATATCGTTGCGTTGCTTGTCAGCAGAGGCATCCTTGCCCTTGTAGTCGTATGACAATCGTGAGATGTTCTCAAGCGATGAGCGCGTACGGCTAATCGTAGGACTGTTTTCTACGGCTAGTATCAAGTCCTCGTTGTCAAGGTCGTTGGCAGCAAAGTAATATACGTATGGTCTGCGCTTCTGCAAGGCACTCTTGCCGTCAGGACCGTAATACTGCCTTTGGCGTGCTTCCTTCTTGGCTTGTATCTCTGCATCTTCGGCATCCTTTATGCGCTGATCAATCGTTTGTTGGTTGGCGCGTCCCGCAAGTTCGTCGTCTATGTCGGCAAGACCGAAGCCTGTTGCGAGTATCGTGACCTTGATTCTATCTCCAAGCGTAGGGTCAATGGCAAGTCCCCATTTAAGGTGATAGCCTTCCGCAAAGCGGTTTGTGAATTCACGTATGTCGTTCATCTCGTCCATCATCAGACCTTTATTCGGGTCATCGGTGTAGAATGATATGAAGATGAGCAATTTCTTCGAATTGAAGATGTCGTTGTCGTTGAGCAGGGGAGAGTTCAAAGCATCGTTAATAGCCATCTTCACGCGGCCTTCGCCTTCGCCATAGCCCGTTGACATGATAGCCACACCACCATCCTTGAGCACTGATTTCACATCGTTGAAGTCAAGGTTTATGAGACCATGTACGGTGATTATCTCTGAAATACTCTTCGCTGCTACTGACAGTGTGTTGTCTGCCTTTGCGAAAGCGTTGATTACTGACAGGTCACTGTATATCTGGCAGAGGCGCTCGTTGTTCACAACGAGTAGCGCGTCAACGTTCTTTGCCATCTCCTCCACACCGTCAAGAGCCTGGTTTATCTTCACCGTACCCTCGAAGCGGAAAGGTATCGTGACGATACCTACGGTGAGTATGCCCATGTTCTTAGACTCACGTGCTACTATCGGACCAGCACCCGTACCTGTACCACCACCCATACCGGCGGTGACGAAGGCCATGCGAGTGCCGTCGTTGAGTTGGTTGCGGATTTCCTCTATCGTCTCTTCCGCTGATTCGCGAGCCTTGGCAGGGTCGTTGCCAGCACCAAGTCCTTCGTGACCTAGTTGCAGATGCACTGGCACTGGGGAATCATTGAGGGCTTGAGCGTCGGTATTGCAGACCATGAAAGTTACATCGTGTATTCCTTCGCGGTACATGTGGTTCACAGCATTGCCGCCGCCACCGCCTACACCTATTACCTTTATGATGCTCTTCTCCTGTGGGACAGGACCGAAAGCGTTCAGTATGCCATTATTATTGTCTTCCATTATTGTTGATTTTCTTATTAGCTGTTATTACTACTCTTTGTCGTGCAAAGTGCTATTCTTCATCTGGCTTTGTTACGTCGGCGAAGAATTTTATTACGCGTGCCATGATGCCTTTGCCCTGTTTCAGGTTTTTATCAGCCTCGGCTTTTGCACGCGCCTCCTCTTCGGCTCTTGCTTGCTCTTGTGCTGCCTTCTCAGCTTCTTCCTTGGCTTTCGCATCTGCTATCTTCTTCTCTGCGGCAGCCTTCTCTGCAGCAGTGAGTATCACGCCTGGCGGAAGGTCGTTTATGTCGCGTGTCTCAATCTCTTCTGTTTGTGATTGCTCAGTAGATGTTGCACTGTTATCTTCAAATATACCGCGTGTGCGGGTTTCTTCTGGCTGCCAGCAGTTTTGGTCGCCCTTGGCAAGCAGTCCTATTGCCGTGTTCATAGTTCCATCGTGAGCATTTACCTCGCTGTTGTTGGATACGATAGTGTAAGTCACGAAGTTGGCAATGCGCACTTTCTCTACGTTAGTCTGCTTACGGAAAGCAATGTCAATGTTCTTCAAGTTTGAACCTCCGCCAGTCAGAATGATGCCACCCATGAGACGTTCGCTGAATTCTGATGGTACTTGGTTCCATGCGTTAGCAATTATTTCATATACGCGAGCCTCTACAAGTTCGATGAAACGAGAACTGTCAATTATGCGTTCGGAATCGATTTCATATTTCATAGAAGTGTCGATGTCTTCTACGGCGGTATATGCTGAAGCATACTTCAACTTCAGTTTCTCAGCTTCGCTTTCTTCTACTGGCAGTGAGCAGATGTCCTTCGTGATATTACCTGCACCAAGTGGTATGACGGCAATATGGCGCACGATGTCTTTATAATATACCATTACGGTCGTGGTATCGGCACCAAGATCTATAAGCACGCATCCGCTTCGCTTCTCTACTGCTGTGAGTACAGCGTCAGCCAAGGCGAATGGAGCAAGATACAGTTCTGCAATCTTTACCCCAGCGTGCTCAAAACACATGTTGAGCTTATTATAGTGTCTGCGGTTCTGTAGTATGTTGAGATACAATCCCTCAAGATGTGAGCACTGTATGCCTACAGGGTCTATCTGAAGTAGGGAATCGGCGCGATACTCTTGAGGTATGACATCGAGTATTTCCATTTCCGGATACTCCAATGCGCTGTTGGCATCCATCATATCATCTACGAGGTCAGAACTTACGCTGGCACCATCGGTAAGGTCGCGCACCATGATATTGCGCTCTGAGTGGATAGACTGCCCGCCTACACCTACGTAAACGTGTTTTATGCCGGTATGCAGCTGTGTACGGAGGTGTTGTACGATGTTGGTTATGCACTGCACCGTCTTGTCGATATTGTACACCACGCCCTTGCGTATGCACTGTGTAGCATCCTCGCGTACGACGGCGAGTACGGAGATGCTGCCGTCAGGCTTCTTCTGTCCGGCAATGCCGGTGATCTTTGTCGAGCCAAGTTCAATGGCTACGATGAAGTTCTTTGCTGCCATATCTTATAGTAGTTTACGATGTTTTCTGTTTGTTTTTATCTGTAGTTGCCTCTCCTGCGTTCTTTTTCGGACTTTGCGTTTGTTCTTTCTTCTCGTCCTTCTTCTCTTCTTCTTTTATTGTGCTTTCTTTCTCTTTAACATCAGTATTTTCCTTTGTCTCCTCGGGTTTGTTACTGCGTTTCCGACAGACTATCTGATTATTGAATTCCAGTGAAATCCTGTCGTATTTCCTCCAACCGGCATGACACAAACCGTTTCTGTAGAAGAGTTCAAGTCGATGCATCTGCTTTGCTGCAAAATCTGTTATCAACTTCTCGCGTTTCTGTGCATTGGTGTCATTGGGTAGTTCGCCAAGTGTTATGATATTGTCACCCACGCGTGGTATTATTTCTATGGTCTTGTCCTGCAGTATGTTGATTTGTTCTATCTGATTACGCCATAGGTCGTCATTCATAAACCAGCGTGCAAGGTAATATAGATATTGCGTAGCATACATTCGGTTGAAATCTCCCGTAGCGATTATCATGTCACTCGTATATTCCGAGTTAGGCATAATGCCTCCGTTATCATCGATATAGTAGTCGTCGCCGGAGGAAGCCTTTACCCTTAATACGGGCGTACGCTGTGTAACGGTTACGTATATGTATCCTTGTTGCGTGGCATAACACTGTGCAGTTTTTACGAAAGGCATCTGTCGAAGTCGCTTTTCAATATCGCGTACGCTGAATTCGTTAAACTGTTTTGATAATGGAAAGATGCGGTTTGTTTCAAGCACCTTCTTCACATCAGCAGACTTGAGAAAACCATTCTCGTTTTCGTCAGCAATGTTGATGAATACACGGTTGCATTTCGTGGTAGGTGCTTCAGGCTTATGCCACGACAGACAAGCCAGCAACAGATATGCTGCGAGCACGATGTCGGCTGTTATCAGTGCCGTTTTCTTCCAGTTTATGTTCAGTTCAAGATGCAATTACTTATTTTTTATTATCTCAGTTATTTCCGATACGTAGTTGTCTAAGTCGCCAGCTCCAAGGATTATCAGTACATCGAAATCGCGTGAGCGCACAAAGTCAAGCACTTCATCCTTCTTTATCATCTGCTTCTTCACCCCAGGTGCAAGGTTGTCGTATATCAGTTTTGACGTTACACCCTCGATAGGCAGTTCGCGGGCAGGATATATGTCAGTGAGTATTACCTCGTCAAGTTGCGACAAGGCATCTGCGAAATCCTTGTAGAAGTCGCGAGTGCGAGTGTAGAGGTGTGGCTGGAATATAGCCGTGATATGTCGGTCGTGATAGACCTGACGCATACTGCGTGCGCTTTGGAATATCTCTTTCGGGTGGTGAGCATAGTCAGAGAGTACAACGTGGCGACTATCGCGCAAAGAAAAGTCGAAACGTCGGTCAACGCCCTTGTATGTCTCCATGCCCTTTCGCAGTTCGTCGGCATTGCAACCGCTAAGCTGTGCCATTGCCATTGCACCGATTCCGTTGTCTATATTGATTGGTACTGGCTGACCAAGACGAATGCCTTCTACGTTCTCTATAGGTGAAATTAGGTCAAATGTGATTTCTCCTCCTTCGATTTTTATATTCGCGGCATGAAAGTCTCCTTCTTCTATGCCGTAGGTATAAGTGCGTACACCCTCAGCTGCGTCAGCCTTCATCTCCAGTCCTGTGTGGATGATAAGAGCGCCTCCTGGTTGTATGAGAGTGGTATAGTGACGGAAAGATTCGAGATAGGCCTCCTTCGTTTTGTATATGTCAAGATGGTCGGGGTCACTCGAAGTGATGACACTAATCCAAGGTCTAAGCCAGTGGAAACTGCGATCGAACTCATCTGCCTCGATTACTACATAATCAGACTTGTTGCTGAGAATATAGTTTGTGCCGTAATTCTTCGTTATGCCACCGAGGAAAGCATTGCAATCCTGTGCTGATTGATGCATGATGTGTGCGCACATGGCTGATGTGGTCGTCTTACCATGCGTGCCAGCCACGCAGAGACCTTTATGTTCTCGTGTCAGGGTGCCAAGCACTTGAGCACGTTTCTGTATGTTGAAGCCACCATTGCGGAAGAACTGCAGTTCGGTATGCTCATCGGGTATAGCAGGTGTATATACCACGAGAGTATCTTCTGCGTTGCGACACTCCTCGGGAATGAGTGCTACATTGTCCTCATAGTGTATCAGCATCCCCTCTTCTTCGAGCTGACGTGTGAGCTTTGATGGTGTCTTGTCGTAACCAGCCACCACCAATCCTTTGTTTATGTAATAACGTGCTATGGCACTCATGCCTATGCCACCGGCACCTATGAAATAGACTGCTTTCACTTTTTGTTTGTATTATTGCGTTGTGCGATGATGTTATCGTCGCTTACTATGAAGTTTTATACTCTGTGTGGCGACAATGATATAGTCGCTTACTAAAAGTCTTTTATTGGTTTTGAACCAGTTTTATCACTTCGTCGGCAATGATGTCTGCCGAGTCGGGAAGTGCGAGTTTCGATACCTCTACCTCAAGTTTCGTTACAGTGGCAGGGTCAGATACCAGTGCTATGGCTTCTTCCACGAGTGTTTTCTCTGCCATTGCGTCTGGAATGAAGAGCGCAGCACCCTTGTCTGACAATGCCCGTGCGTTTTTCGTTTGGTGGTCTTCTGCTACATTTGGTGAGGGTACGAGTACAGATGCCTTTCCAAGCAGACACAGTTCGCTGATAGATGAGGCACCAGCACGGCTTATAACGATGTCGGCAGCCTTATATGCCATTGCCATATCGCTTATGAAAGCCTGCGGATGTACTAACTGTGTGCCACTTGCCTTTGCCTTTGCTATACATTCATCAGCATAGAATTTACCCGTTTGCCAAATTACCTGTACGTTTCTTTCGTCGAAACGTTGCAGTCCTGAAGCAATGGCATTGTTGATAGTGCGTGCGCCGAGCGACCCACCAATGACAAGAATCGTGGGTAAATCCTCACGCAGTCCCATGTTTCGTCGTGCTTCAGCGCGTGTCATGTCATTAGCCATCAATGACTGTCTTACTGGATTTCCCGTCTTGATAATGCGGTCAGCCGGGAAGAAACGCTCCATTCCATCGTAAGCTACGCAAATCTTCTTCGCACGCTTAGCCAATGACTTGTTGGTTACTCCTGCATAGGAGTTCTGCTCTTGTATCAGGCATGGTATTCCCATGTCGGCAGCAGCATTAAGCGTAGGAGCAGAGGCATAGCCACCAACGCCTACGGCTACCTGCGGTTTGAAGTCCTTGATGATTTTCTTTACGAGCCATTTGCTCTTGAAGAAATCAATCATTACGCTAATGTTCTTCGGACTCCACAGTGGGCGTATCAGTCCGCGTACGGGCAATCCTTTTATGTCGTAGCCAGCTTCTGGTACGCGTGTCATCTCCATCCTGCCGTTGGCACCGATGAAGAGTATTTCAGTCTTGGGGTCTTTTGCCCTCAAGGCGTTTGCTATACTGATGGCAGGGAAGATATGACCTCCTGTGCCTCCTCCGCTTATGATTATTCTCATGGCTAATTTATGTTATTTCCAGGTCTTTATTATGCTGTTGCTTTTTTCATTCTTTTCTTTGCAGTGCGACTGACACTGAGTATCACTCCTATATATATACAGTTGATGATGCACGAAGTACCGCCCTTGCTGATGAAGGGTAGGGGTTGTCCGGTGACAGGCGCAAGGCCTACGGCCACAGCCATGTTGAACAGAGCCTGCACTACTATCATCAGTGCCAGTCCCATGGCGAGCAGTGCAGGAAAAGTGTTCTCGCACTGATGGGCAATGATGCCCGTGCGGAAAAGCAACACGATATACAGGAATGCTACCACCGTAGCTCCGAAAAGTCCGAATTCCTCGAATATGATGGCATAGATGAAATCAGAGAATGCCAGTGGCAATAAGTCGCGTTGTACTGAGCGCCCGGGACCTCTGCCTACTATATCGCTTGATGCTATGGCTATGTAGGCGCGAGCTTCCTGCTCGTGTTTCTCCATGTCGTATTCTTCGGGTGGCACTTTTTCGGTGTTGAGAAATGTCTCTATGCGGTCTTTCCATAAATCCATACGGTGTAGGATGCCACCGCGTTTTATTACTTTCGTGCCATCTTCTTCTGCGGCATTGGCTGCGGCATATTCCTGACCGTCTGTTTTTTGTACGTTAGTCGTTATGGTGCGCTCAGCACTTGACTTGCCGACAAGCATGACGAGTGAAGTCACTATGGCTCCCGTGACGATGACGAAGGCCGTCAGCCCGAACAGTTGCTTTATGGAAACCCTCCCGATAAACATCATTATGAATACCACTATGCCCATTAGTGCCGCAGTAGAGAAGTTCTCAGGGAATACCAGTCCGATGAGTATGGAACTCGTGATGATTATATATTTGAAAGCACTGTTAGACACTCCGTCGGGTGTTTGTAACTGACTAAGTATATGAGCTGTGGTTAATACCAGTGTACCCTTGGCAATCTCTGACGGCTGCAGCGGAATGAAACCGAGCCGTATCCATCGTGCAGCGTCATTCTCTTTTGTGCCGATGAAGTAAACGAGTACCAGCAGTACTATCGAAAGCAGGAACATTACTGGTGTTGTCACCTTGAAATAGCGGCATGGAATGTTAAGCGTTACAACCATAAAGAAGGTGCCTACCAACAGCAGCACGGTGTGATAGGCAGGAGCCCACCAATAGTTGCCACTGCGATAGCCAAGACGAGCCGACGAGGAATATACCTCGATGACGCTCACTACGCACAGCAGGAAGAACACAATCCAGATGATGCGGTCGCCTTTGAAGATATGTTGTAGTTTCTTAAACTTTTCCATTTGTTGTTATTCCTTGGCCAGAGCCTTGAATTGCTCACCGCGGTCTTCCATGTTTTTGAACAAGTCGAAGCTCGCACAGCATGGTGAAAGCAGTACTACGTCGCCAGGCTTGGCAAACTTGCGGCATGCTTCCACGCAGTCTTTCATCGAGTGAGTGTCAGCCACGGGAAGTCCGAGATTATCAAATGCCTCGTGAAGCTTTGCGTTATCAACACCCATATATACCACTGCTCGACATTTCTCCTTTACCAAATCAGTTATGTCGTTATAGTCGTTTCCCTTGTCTTTGCCGCCCACTATCAGTATGGTAGGGCGTGACATGGCTTCAAGTGCCACGTGGCAGGCATCCACGTTGGTGGCTTTAGAGTCGTTAATCCAAAGCACACCGTCTTTTTCTATTACCTTCTCCAGACGGTGTTCGACACCGGGGAAGTCTTCAAGACACTGTGTCAGAATTTTCTCCATACGTTCCTGCTCGCCTGATGTGAGTTCCATCTTAGCCATGGCAGCGCGCACCGCCGCACGTGCGGCCATCATGTTGCGTTGGTTATGCTTGCCGGGCAGTGGGAAAGTGCTGTCAGGGTCGATGTCGGCATCGCTGAATGCTTCAAGCGTAGGACTTCCCATAACTGCCGGACGGCTTGACGGCGTAGGCTTTGGCGCATAGCCATCAATGCGCTTTTGCAGTTCGGCGTTGATATATTCATCGTCAGACCAATATACGAAGGTGTCCTTCGGTGTCTGATTTTGTATTATGCGCATCTTTGAATCGACATAGTTCTGCATCTTGAACTCATAGCGGTCAAGGTGGTCAGGCGTGATATTCATCAGCACGGATACATCAGCACGGAAATCGAACATGTTGTCGAGCTGGAACGAACTGATTTCAAGTACGTACCATTCGTGGTCCTGCGTGGCTACCTGCAGGGCGTAGGAGCGACCTATGTTGCCAGCCAATCCTACGTCAATGCCCCACTTCTTCATGATATAGTATATCAGAGAGGTTGTAGTGGTCTTGCCGTTGGAACCAGTGATGCAGATGGTCTTGCCCTTGCTGTAGCGCTTTGCAAACTCCAGTTCGGCAAGTATCGGAGTGCCTTGCTTAATCAGAGCCTGAATTATTGGCGCGGTGTCAGGAATACCAGGGCTCTTCACTACCTCGTCGGCAGCGAGGATTTCCTCGGCGGTATGCTGTCCTTCTTCCCAGCGTATGCCCTCGT
Source organism: uncultured Prevotellaceae bacterium (assembly GCA_946534585.1). GTDB lineage: Bacteria > Bacteroidota > Bacteroidia > Bacteroidales > Bacteroidaceae > Prevotella. The sequence goes on along the minus strand of CAMNCV010000131.1, from coordinate 9,145 downwards.
CGTCAAGCTGTTTCTTATACTTAGGCTTAATCTGACCCATGTCTGATACGAATACGTCGTATCCCTGTTTCTTTGCCAGGATAGCGGTACCTACACCGCTCTCTCCTGCTCCGAGAATTACTAATTTCATATACTCTCCTTTCCTTTACCTGACTTTCAGCGTTATTATGGCCAATGCTGCCATGCCAATGGTGACAATCCAGAAGCGTGTGGTGATTTTCGACTCCAGCCAGCAACCGCGTGGCTTGTTGATAAGTACCTTTACGTCTTCTGCCAACTGTCCGGGTGCCACGCGGAATGTGTCATGAATAGGTGCGCGCTTGAATACACGCCACTTCTTTCCTCGCTTGTTGCCCTGCTTAGCCACCTGCACCTGCATCATCACCGAGATGCTCTCCATGAGGAATACGAAGCAGATGATAGGAATGAGCAACTCCTTGTGGATTATTACTGCTATTACTGCTATGATGCCTCCGATAGCCAGAGAACCGGTGTCGCCCATGAATATCTGTGCTGGATAGGCATTGTACCAAAGGAAACCTATTAGTGCGCCAACGAAAGCGCTGAGGAATATCACCAGTTCCTCTGACTGAGGAATATACATTATGTTGAAGTATGATGCAAAACCGATGTGGCTTGACACATAAGCCAGTATGCCCAGAGCTATGCACATGATGGCAGAGTTGCCGGCACACATTCCGTCCATGCCATCGTTGAGGTTGCTGCCGTTGCTGACGGCCATGACTACAAACGTGGTTAGCAGTACGAAGAAAATCCATCCTGCAGCCGCACGGTTCTCACCGAGCCATGAGAAGAATACGTCGGTGTAGTTCAGGTTGTTGTTTTTTACGAACGGAATGGTCGTCGTGGTTGATTTTACGGGTGCACTCTTGTATATGACCACTTCCTGCGTAGGCGACTTCTTTACGCTGACATTCTCGCGCATCACAGCATCAGGCGAGAGCCACAGCGTCAGTCCGACGATGAGACCCAGTACGGCCTGACCCGCGAGTTTGTAGATTGGGCGCAGACCGTCCTTGGTTATCTTCAGCTTTATGTAGTCATCAGCGAAACCTATGGCACCGAGCCACAGCGTGGTGAATATCATCAGCAGCATGTAGATGTTGCGCAGTCGGCCAAAGAGCAGACACGGCACTATCGTTGCCACGATGATGATGACACCGCCCATTGTGGGCACTCCCCTCTTCTCTACGCCGTAAGGGTCGATGCTGCGGTCGCGCTGAGTTTCCGTACCGCCATTCTTGCGCATCCATTTGATAAAGTATTCACCAAACCATACGGAGATTATGAGGGACAATACCAATGCCAATATCGAGCGGAAAGAGATGTAACTCCACATGCCCGAACCGGGGATGTTCCATTGTTCTAAGAATCTGAAAAGATAATATAACATAAGTTGTCAGTTGTATATTATAAGTTTCTGATTTTCTTTGTGTTGTAATCGCATTGCGATTGCAGTGTAATCAGGTGCTGATTAGTGTGTAATCAGATAGCTATTGCAGTGTAATCGGGTAGGGATTACATAATGATGGCAACGCTATCATTCAGGGGTGTCGCCGATAATCCGGAATTACTCACCGAACGCCTTGCGCAGTTCCTCGCGGTCATCGAAGTGATGCTTTACGCCCTTTACGTCCTGATAGTCTTCATGGCCCTTTCCTGCCACGAGTATCACGTCGCCTTTCTCTGCCAGCATTACAGCGGTCTTGATGGCCTCGCGTCGGTCAACGATGCTGACAACCTTCTTCTTCTGCTGTGCTGAGAGACCGGCAAGCATGTCGTTGATGATATCCTGTGGCTCCTCAAAACGCGGGTTGTCGCTTGTTATTATGACGCGGTCGCTCTGCTTGACAGCCTCTTGCGCCATGAGCGGACGCTTGCCCTTGTCGCGGTTGCCACCAGCTCCGCATACTGTTATCACCTTGCCCTTGCCGTTGAGCACCTCATGTATTGCTTTCAGCACATTCTCCAGTGCGTCAGGCGTATGGGCGTAATCTACGATTCCCGTCACACCGTCAGGTGATTGTATCGGCTCTAATCGTCCTGCTACGCTGCGCAGCGTGCTCATCACAACGAGTATGTCGTCTGGTTGCTTGCCCAGCATACGTGCTGCACCATATACTGCCAGCAGGTTGCTGACGTTGAATTTACCGATAAACTGCACACCTACTTCCCTGCCGTCCATCTCAAGGTACATACCCTCGAAGTGACATTCTATGATGTGTGCCGTGAAATCGGCCATGGAACGCGTTGAGTAAGTCTTGACCGTGGCCTTGGTGTTCTGCGTCATCACCATGCCGTTCTTGTCATCAGCGTTGGTTATGGCAAAGGCGGTCTTGGGCAGGTTGTCAAAGAAGAGCTTCTTTGCATCGCGATAGTTCTCAAATGTCTTGTGATAGTCGAGATGATCGCGCGTAAGATTGGTGAAGATACCACCACGGAAAGTCAGTCCGCCGATTCGTTTCTGAGCAATGGCATGGCTTGAACACTCCATGAAAGCATATTCGCAACCAGCCTCTACCATGCGGCTTAGCAACTGGTTGAGCTCTATTGGGTCGGGTGTCGTGTGGCTTGCAGGCACAGCCTCGTCTTCGATATAGTTGCAGACGGTAGAGAGCAGTCCGCATTTATGCCCCATCTTGCGAAACATATTGTATAGTAGCGTGGCAATAGTGGTTTTGCCGTTAGTGCCTGTTACTCCCACAAGTTGCAGCTTTTTCGTCGGGTCGCCATAGAAAGTCGTGGCAACGATACCCACGCAGTCTTCACAGTCCTTTACCATGACGTAGGTCACACCAGCCTTCTTCTGCTCAGGAATCTGTTCGCAAAGTACTGCCGTAGCTCCAAGTTCCTCTGCCTTCGGTATAAACTGATGTCCATCAACCTGCGTACCACGCATGGCTACGAACATGGTTCCTGCCTTCACCTTGCGTGAGTCAATCTCAACGCCAGTGATGCTGACTTCTGTGCTGCCCTCAATGCTGAGCGGCTTTATCTTTGATATCAGTTCTTTCAGTACCATCTTCTTGTCGTATTTAGGTGGGTTCTATTGATTACCACCGTAATTCTGTTTCGAATATTCTGCAACTTATAACTAATCGTTTATTACTTTCAGTGTGTGAGTGCGCGAGAAAGTCTCTAATCGCTCATGACTTGTGTGCGCAACCCGTTACGTTAGATACAGCGTGATTATCTCTCCTGACTTTATTACCGAACCGGCTGGCTTGCTCTGTCGCCGCACTTTGCCAGTGCCTTCGATTATAACCTTCGCTCCTCTGTTCTCGATGATATATACGGCATCGCGTGCTCCCATACCGCGCACGTCAGGCATGTGGTGACGACTGCGCCCTTTTGAGCGTACCAACTGAGCCTTTGTGCTTTTGCGTTCTACCACACCCCATATTGGCGTGCCCTCACTGCGAGTGCCTTTCCAACCGCCTTCTACGTCATAGCCGAGCCTCGTTAGTACATAGTCCGCTGCCTGCAGGTTGCCGGCTTTCGTGTCGGGAATCTTCGTATAGTCGGCATCGTGTGCTCCCTTGGCGTTGTAGTATATGTCTTTGGCCATTATTCCCTCGGCAATCTCATGGAAAACGTGACCGCTCATCTGTCCGCCTGAAGCCGGAAGACCTGCTTTCTGTATGCACACTATGCACGTATAGCGTGGGTCGTTGGCTGGAAAGTATCCTGCAAAACTTAGATAGTAGTGGGTTACACCCTTTGTGTATCCACCGCCACTTGCCATCTGAGCCGTGCCTGTCTTGCCTGCTACGAGGAATGATTTGGAACCGGCAGGCTTGCCCAACCCTTTTTCTACAACCTCCACGAGCATGTTCTGCATCTGCTTGAGCGCGATAGGGTGCCTCACTATGCTCTGCTTCAGTATCTGTACGGGAAATTCCTTTACCGTCTCGCCGTCCTGCACGATGCGTGTCACGAAGCGTGGGCGCACCATCACTCCATTGTTGGCTATGGCATTATAGAACGTTAGCACTGATATAGGAGGAATGTTGGTCTCATAGCCTATGCTCATCCATGGCAGTGCCGTGTCACTCCAGTTCTTGGTCCAGTGACCGTATTTGTCGCGTTGTGGGTAACGTATGCGTGGAGCCTTATATTCCTTAAACTTCAAATGCAGGTTCTCGGCCATTCCTATGCGATGCAACCCGGCTACGAAGTCTTCGGGACGGGAGTGGTAGGCTTCGTCAATGAGTTTGCTTACACCGATGTTTGAACTCTTCTGAAGTATTTGTGATACCGACAGTGGTGTCTTGTAGCCGCCTTCTGCCCAGTTGTGGTCGCGCATCTTCGCTCCGTACATCTCGCGTACACCACCGCTGCAATCAACTATTCGCGTGGTGTCTATCTTGCCGTCGTCCATGGCTACGAGGAAACTTGCAGTCTTGAAAACCGAACCAGGTTCGAGAAAGTCGGCAATGGCATGGTTTCGTATCTCGTTATATTGACCTGTTTCGTAGTCAAGGTCAAGGTTTACCATGGCCTTGATGTCGCCCGTTGCTACTTCCATCACTATGGCTACACCTGTGTATGCGTGGTCCTTGCGTAGTTCTTTCTCAAGGGCTCGCTCTGCTAAGTCCTGGAAACCTACATCTATGGTTGATATTACATCACAGCCATTTGTAACAGCGGAGTCTTGTACTGTCACCCATTCGTTGAGTTCCTTGCGAAAATGATTGAAGCCTGGAGATCCTTTAAGGAATGAGTCACAGGCCAATTCCAGTCCGGAATAGGCCTTGCCGCTGCTCTTGTATATGTCACCAATGAGGCTTGTAGCCAGCGAACCGTATGGCTTGCTCCTAACCATCAATTCGCGGCCTTGGAAACCTCCCACTCCTGATGGCAGACAGAATATTGGCAGTTGCTTTACGCGCTGGAAGGTCTTATAGTCCACGCGGTGTTTCAAGACTGCGTAGAAGCGTTTTTTCTTGTTGTAGCCTTCTTTCAAGTGAGCCATGAACTCTTCTGCCGTCTTTTCGGGGAATATCTCGTGCAGACCCTCACAAAGTTGTATTAACTGCGGAGCATCGTTGCCTTTCTTATCATGCCACATACTGTCAGCCTTTCCACTCTGTAGTGCTACGAAGTCCATACGTAGCTCATACTCTGGCAGATTGCAGGCAAGACGCTCACCGCCAGCAGCCAGTATGTTGCCACGTTGTGGCGGTACAGAGCCTCCTTTTGGCATACGCAGCGAATCTACCGTCATCCAGTAGTTCCGCTCTACGGTCATTATGATGAAGCCACGTGCAACCACTGCAAACGCTACGAGTGTGCAGATTGATGCTACCATGCTGTAGCGCCAGATTGATTTTTCGGTTGCAAATTTACTCATCTATGTATGTTCTTATGTGTTTTATATCTTCTTCCCTATTTCTCTTCTATCTTTATCAGATAAGGTGGTTCGTTGGATAATGTCAGACTGCTGTCTCCACATTCTGCCAGTCTTTTCAATACACTGCTCTCGCGGCTCTTTTCTGTTAGTTCGCTTGAGCATACAGTGGCTTTATATCGTGCTTTTTCTATAGATTTCTCTACTCGGCTAATCTCCACACGCTTCAGCTGACAGGTATATCTCAGACTTATATATACTATGAGAAAACAGACTATTACAAGTACTACTCCCATCTGTCGTTGTATGAAGCGCGAAATGATGATGCCTCCTAATATCTTTGACAGGGAGAAAGGCGATGAGGTGTCTTGCTCTTCCTTCGCTTCACGCTCGATTACGTCTTCGAGTGTCTTGTTGCCTAACACTCCGCGTAGTGTGGTGTGTTTCCTCTCCTCCTTTTCCTCCCTCTCTGCATCCGTGGCGGTATTTGCTTTTTCTACTTGCTCTGTATTGCCGTCTTCGTAATCCTCATCATCATCTTCGTATTCTGATTTCTCATCTTCGTATTCTGATTTCTCGGCTTCGTATTCTGTTTCCTCGTCTGAAGATACTGACGAGGATTCGATGTCGTTTTGATAATCTCCACTCTCGTCACCCTTGACGCCAACGTTTACGTTCTCAGACATAATGGCTTCTGCAGCATCGTCTGCCTCTCCAGCACCGCTCTGCACCTCAAAATCTACTATGTTTTTTTTGTTTGCCAAATCTAATCGTTACGTTTCTGCGTTTGTATTCTTTTTATCTCAAGTCCTTTTCGTTGCTTTCGGCTCTTTCGCCTTGCTCTTATTTATTCCTTTTTGTGCTTTGTTTTTTTGTTTTTACTCATCATTCTTTACTGCAATTCGCAATTTAGCACTTCTCGATCTCGGATTCCGTTCCTGCTCATCGTTATCAGGAAGTATCGGCTTGTTGTTTACTGCAGAAAGGGGAGTGTTGGTTTTACCAAAGAAGTCTGTCTCGCGTCTGCCTTCTATATTCCCTGTTTTAATGATGTTTTTAACCATTCGGTCTTCCAGACTATGATATGTTATCACGCTGAGCCTGCCGTTGGGCTTTAGAAGCTCGGTAGCAGAGACCAGCATTTCACGCAGTGCTTGCATCTCGTGGTTTACCTCTATGCGCAGTGCTTGGAATAACTTCGCCATGTCTTTCTTCTCGCGTTCGCGCTTGAAGTATGTTTGTACTACGTCGAGAAGGTCTTGCGTAGTCGATATGTTTCGTTGCGCACGGGCTTTTACTATGCCGGTAGCTATCTGTCGTGAGTTCTTTATCTCGCCGTATAGATAGAATAAGTCAGCCAACTGACGTTCGTCGTATGTGTTCACAATGTCTGCTGCTGTAATGCCAGCGCGCTTGTTCATTCTCATGTCAAGCGGAGCATCGAAACGAAAAGAAAACCCTCTTGTCTCATCGTCGAAGTGATGACTTGAGACTCCGAGGTCGGCTAATAGTCCGTCTATCTGCTCTATACCGTAATATCGCATCCAGTTCTTCAGATATCTGAAGTTGGAACGTACGAATGTGAAGTTCGCATTGACCTCTTTTCCCGTGTTGTCAGTGTTGTTGCTGCTTGCTGTGTCATCTTTGCTGATGATGTTTCTCTCAGCATCTTCGTCTTGGTCAAATGAGAACAGATGTCCGGTGCCGTTAAGCCGTCGTAGTATTTCTCGGCTATGTCCTCCTCCACCGAAAGTCACATCAACATACACTCCACCTTGCTTGATGTCTAAGCCATCAATACTCTCCTTGAGTAATACTGGTATGTGGTATGTTTGTTCTTCCATTTGTGTGCTTATCAATGTGTTGTTGCTCGTTTTATCCCATCATGCTCTCAAGTTCTGACGCAAAGTCTTCCTTGGTCTGCTCTAACTCAGTGGCTTTGTCTTCTGCCCAAACCTCTATCACATCACCTACTCCGATGAAGCGTACAGCTTGCGTAATTCCTGCCATCTCCTGCATACGTTGTGATAATAGGATGCGTCCGTTTGAATCCAATGCTACCTCTTCCGCATCAATCACAAACTGTCGAAAAACCTGCTGTTGCTGTTTGTTCCAACGATTCAGTCGCTGTCGCATAGAGTCCATCTGCTCATTCCATACGCTTTCCGGATATATTACAAGACAATTCTCATGTATATCTTTGCGTAACACGAGATGTTCCTCGCCTGATGCCTGAAGCACCTTGCGGAATACCGACGGCAGGAATACCCTGCCTTTTGCATCGGTCTTAGCCTCTATGTTACCCAAAAATCTCATGTATTCAATGCGTCAGTAAAACGTCATGGCAAACGTATGCGCACAATTCTCCCTTATTATAATAAGAGATTTCGTTGCAAAGTTACAAAAAAATCCCCACATTCCCCCACTTTGCTACTTTTTTTTCAAAAAATCAGCGAATTTATTATTATTTAACAGTTTGCGATGGCCGCTAAACAGAAATATTAGCTCGTTCTAACATTTTTTCTATGAAACAGTTATTATAATTGGCTCAGGTTTCACAAGTGCTCAACTTGTCAGGTTATGAAGGTAATAAAATCCGTTGCCCCGTAATAAGGTTGTTGGTTATGAAGATAAAAAGGTTGTCGGTTGTGAAGGTGAAAAGGTTGTTGGTTATGAAGATAAAAAGGTTGTTGGTTATGAGGTATAAGAATGACATGATGGTAAATAAAAAGGGTAGGTTGTTTCACAACAACCTGCCCTCGTTATTATCAAAAAGTGCAAAGATATAAAAGTCTTCTCTCGCCTCTAAAGAAAAGCGATGCTTACTTTACATCTTTGTTATAAGTAAGATGCTTAGCTCGCATTAGGCGTTTTTTTAGTCGCAGTGGGAGCTATCCTCGAATAATTGCCACAGCACCGTTTTTTGTGTATATGCAATGCTTACATCTTTGTTATTAACCCAAGTTCTGATGTTTTCAAGAAACCTACAATATTGTCAATTTCCTTCGACGTAGGTATCTGCTGCTCTATCTGTGCACAGACGTTCATGATGTCGTCTTGTCCATGGAACACCAGTCGATAGGCGTTAGCTATGTGTGCCTTTACCTTTTCATCTATACCCTGTTTGTCAATGATATACGCATTGATGCCACCGTACTTGATAGGATGTCCGCCAGCCACTATATATGGAGGAATATCCTTAGAGAAACGGCAGCCTGACTGTATCATGGCGCAATCTCCTACGCGTACTCCAGGGTTTGCTATGACACCTGACGAGAATATGACGTGATTGCCAATCTCTACATCACCGGCTATCTTCGTGCCGTAACCCATCACACTGGCATTACCTACATGCACGTCGTGTGAGAGGTGTACGCCCTCCATGAGGAAGTTACCGTCACCAATGCGCGTCTGACCATTCTCGTAAGTGGCGCGGTTTATCACCACGTTTTCACGTATGATATTGTCATCACCTATCACACAGAGCGTATTACCACCCGTGTAGTTAAAGTCCTGTGGTATGGCACTGATAACAGTATTCTGGTGTATCTTGTTTCTTTTACCGAGACGTGTGCCGTTCATAAGGTTGACACCAGGATAAAGTATGCAGTCGTCTCCAACCTCTACGTCATCTTCTATATAGACGAAGGGATAGATGGTAACGTCCTGTCCTATTTTTGCATTTGGCGATATAACCGCCTTGTCGCTAATATTACTCATAATCTTAGTCCTCCTATGTTATTTACGTCCGCCTCCGAGGGCTGAATAAAGATT
>CAMNCV010000130.1 GCA_946534585.1 uncultured Prevotellaceae bacterium | reverse complement strand
AGAACTTGCAGACTCCGCTTTGGTATTCAAGATATTAGTGTGGGTCAATGTGTTTACACAATATGTTGATGATGGAGAGATATACGAGGCAGTATATGTTGCATTGAATGAAAATGATATAGAAATCCCATTCCCACAGACTGATGTTCATATAAAAAACGACGTGTGAATACAAGGTGTAAATACATATTGTTGTTAATAACGATGTCCCAACAGGTATTTGGACAAACTTCTGACTCGCTTATCGTAAACGAGTTAAGAAGTCATGGCATATCCTTTTCGCATGACAATAGCATTGTCTTATTTAATAGCGGACAGAAGAAATACGACGATATGTTTCAGGCAATACGTAATGCGCGTAGCAGTGTGCATTTGGAGTATTTCAACTTTCGTAATGATTCTATTGCCAATGCTTTGTTTGATCTTTTGGCAGAGAAAGCTGCACAAGGAGTAGAGGTAAGAGCCTTGTATGATGCTTTCGGTAATATGTCTAATAACAGGCCATTGAAAAAAGAACATGTCAAGAAAATAAGAGAACGTGGCATAGAACTCTATGAATTTGACCCCATAGGATTTCCTTGGATAAATCATGTGTTTCACCGTGACCACCGTAAAATCGTTGTAATAGATGGACAGATAGCATATACAGGTGGTATGAATGTGGCTGATTATTATATACATGGTACAGAAGTGGTAGGTTCATGGCATGATATGCACTGTCGCATAGACGGTGAAGAGGTCAATACACTGCAGAATATTTTCTTGAATGTATGGAATAAACAGACTGGTCAGAAAATTAGTGGGCCGCAGTATTACAGAGGCATAAGCGCACCTGATTATTTCAATGGACTGAAACCTGATACCACATCTACCGCATATAAGAAGATGGTAGGAATCATCAATCGTGAGCCACATAAGACAAATCGTATTATGAGACAGTTTTATATATCTTGTTTCGATAATGCGAAGGACAGTATTAAGCTGATAAATCCCTATATGTCGTTGACACATAGCGTAAAGAAGGCAATAAAGCGTGCTTTGAAGCGCGGTGTTAAATTAGAGGTGATGATGGCGGAGAAAAGTGATATACCCCTGGAACCCGACGCATCATTCTATCATCTGCATTGGATGATGAAACGTGGTGCCAATGTATATATATATCAAGATGGCTTTCATCATACGAAAGTCATAATGGTGGACGGCAGACTATGTACTGTAGGCAGTTGCAACCTTGATGCGCGTTCATTGAACTGGGATTATGAAGAGAATGCAGTAATCGTGGATAAGAATACAACAGCCGAACTATCTCGATTGTTTGATGCAGATAAAAAGAAAAGTTTCCTTCTCACACCGGAGCGCTGGAATAAGTGGCGTACGCGTTGGAAGAAGACATACGGATGGTTAGCAAAATTATTATCAACCTGGCTTTAATTTATATACTATGCAGAAATATGACACTTTGGATGCCTACTGGCATGACATACATGACATCCCGGCACTTACGGATGATGAAGAGCGCGCATTAGCAGAGAGAATACAGGCAGGAGATGAAAAGGCTCTGGACAAGCTTGTGACTTCAAACCTGCGCTTTGTGGTTAGCATTGCACGTCAATATTCCATGAAATCGGAAGATGTGAGCATTGACGATTTGATAAGCGAGGGCAACATTGCTTTGATGCTTGCTGCCAGAAAGTGGAGTCCAGAAAAGGAACCACGATTCATTAGTTATGCTTCGCATGACGTGAAGAGGGCGATACAGAAAGCTATGCCACAGCAAGAGAATGCCTTGACGCTGGATGCTCCTGCACATCCAGGACAAACGAATACCTTGGGAGATATGCAGAAAGCTGGCAAGCCACTGACTGATGATGCCACTTCTGACCATGAATACGGCAATACCCTCGCTATAGCCATGAGGTATCTGAATGACAGAGAAAAAGAAGTGATACGTCATTTCTATGGCGTAGGTACTGAGGATACTATGACAATGGCAGAGATAGGGGATAAGCTTGGACTGAAGAGGGAGCGTATAAGACAGATAAGGAAGACTGCGGAACGTAAAATGAGAAGAATAATAAAGAAGAAATGAAGAAGATAATATTCCTGTTAATTGCGTTAATGACGTTTACGTTGTCATTCGCGCAGAAGAAAGAGGCAAAAAAGAAAAAGACAAAGAAGATAGAAGTGGTGAGCGACATAGTTGACGCTCATGGAATGTATGTTTATGGAGTGGCTTTCTCTCCTGTGGATTCTGTTGTGTATATGACGGATGAGCAAGAGCTGAAGGATGCTCAGATACATCTGCACTCCAAGTTTATTGTGGCAAGAAACGAACTGTCTAATCAACTTCGTAACCAGATGTTGCTCGAAGGAGAGAAAAACTTCAGCTGTTGCGTAGTGTACAGTAAGGATCTTAAGAAACTTGACAAGAAGTATCTTAAGCAGGCAGCTTACTACAAGAAGCATGGATATACCGTAAATCATATAAGTCAGGATCGCTTCTTATTTAAAGCCGTAAGAACAGAATATAACGAGGGTGGCTACGCTACGGAGGAAATAGAAGTACCTGTAGAGGAATGAATTACTGCATAGGCGGACATAATATTAAGGTAACGACGTATCTGGGAGATGACGTGCTTGAAAGGTTATTGCCTTCGTTCGTTCCTTTCGAGACGGAAGATAGCAGTGAGTTACTTTTCTCATTAGAAGTATGTGAGACGCTGCAAGAGATAGACGAGGCAGACTGTCGTATGGTGCGCGATGTGGATACGGGCAATGGTATCACCCGTGTGTGTAAACTTACAGATGGTGGATATATGTTCCGTGTTAACGATGTAAGTGAGCATGAGTGCGCGATAATACTGTGCGATGCAGCATTTCGCGAATGCAGGTGTTCGATAAATGGCGGACTTGCCATAGCACGTTTTGCATTAAACAATACACTTATGCTGATATATGCCTTCAGCGGAGCTAAAAAGAATACCCTTTTAGTCCATGCATCTGTCGTGCGTCATAATGGTGTGGCATATGCCTTTACAGCAAAGAGCGGCACAGGGAAGAGCACTCAGGTGGCTAACTGGTTGAGACACATAGAAGGTTGTGATATGATAAATGACGACAACCCGATATTCCGACTGACGGATGATGGCGTGATGCTATATGGTTCACCATGGAGTGGTAAAACCCCCTGCTACCGTAATATCATGGTGCCACTGGGTGCATTGATGCTTATTAAGCGTGATGGGCGAAACTACGTAAAGAAACAACAGCCGATAGTAGCCTTTTCTACATTGCTGACAGCCTGTTCAGCCATGAAATGGGATGAAGAACTGTTTCAGATGGTGTGTTCTACAGTGTCGAAGATTGTGGAAAAGACAACAATAGCAGAATTGCATTGTCTGCCCAATGCCGAGTCGGCTATGGTATGTAAGGAGTTTTTAGAAGGATGATTAGCCTGACGAATGAAATAATAATACCTCAGGTTGCTGAGAAGATAAAGGCGGGATATACCGTTACGCTTCCTCTGCGAGGCTATAGTATGCGTCCGTATTTAGAAGACGGGCGCGACAAAGCCTTATTGGCAGCCGTGGAAGCAGATTTGCAGATAGGTGATGTGATATTGGCAGAGATATCGGAACGCCGTTGGGCATTGCATAGAATAACCGCCATTGACGGTGACAACATAACGATGTGTGGCGATGGTAACTTTACTTCAGAACACATAAAGCGTGCCGATGTCATAGCAATAGCAAAGGGCTTCTATAGAAAAGGACGTGATATATTAGAGGAAACTTCAACGATAAGCTACGCAATATATTGGAAGACGTGGCTGTTTTTGCGACCAATAAGACGATATTTGCTGTTTGCTTGGAAACTTTGGAAATATCCGATACAAACGCTGAAGCATTTAAAAGGTAAAATATTAAACGATAAAGCTAAATGAAAATAAAGAGTGGATTTAAGTTGAATACAGTGTGTGGTGAGACGTTTCTCGTGCCGATGGGTGAGGGTAATGTAGATTACTCTAAGCTAATAGCCCTTAATGAATCATCATTGCTCCTATGGAAACGCATGGAGCAAGGCGACTTCTCGACAGATGATTTGGTCAAGGTATTGCTTGAAGAATATGAAGTGACGGAAGAAGTAGCCCGCCAAGACGTAGAGATAATTATAAGACAGTTTAAGGAAGAAAATATAATAACAGAATAAGAGATGTATAGAACAAACACATGCGGTGAACTCCGCATAGAGCATGTAGGCCAGAAGGTGACGCTGGCAGGCTGGGTGCAGGGAGTGCATAACCTCGGAGCCCTAACCTTTGTTGATCTCAGAGATCGTTATGGCATAACCCAGTTGGCTTTTAACGAAGATGCAAAAGACGAGCTGAAAGAAAAGGCGGCGCATCTTGGCAGAGAGTATGTAGTGCAGGCTATAGGTACCGTGGCAGAGCGTTATTCCAAGAATAAGAAGTTGCCAACGGGAGATATAGAAATTTTAGTAGAAGAACTTAATATAATCAGCGAAAGCCTCACACCGCCATTCACCATAGAGGACAATACTGACGGCGGCGATGAGTTGCGCATGAAGTACCGTTACCTGGACCTGCGCCGCACGCCTGTGCGTAAGAATCTTGAGCTACGCCATAAGATGACTATTCTTATACGTAACTTCCTCGATTCAAAACAGTTCATAGAAGTTGAGACACCAATTCTCATAGGTTCAACTCCTGAGGGTGCGCGTGACTTCGTTGTACCGTCACGCATGAACCCAGGACAGTTCTATGCGTTGCCGCAATCACCGCAGACGCTGAAGCAACTGCTCATGGTATCAGGTTTCGACCGCTATTTCCAGATAGCAAAGTGCTTCCGCGACGAGGATTTGCGTGCAGACCGTCAGCCCGAGTTCACTCAGATTGACTGCGAGATGTCATTCGTTGATCAGGAAGACGTAATCAGTATCTTTGAAGATATGGCTCGCCATCTCTTCAAAGAGGTGCGTGGCGTGGATCTGCCTGCTAAACTTCGTCAGATGACGTGGCATGAGGCCATGGCGAAATATGGTTCTGATAAGCCTGATTTGCGCTTTGGAATGGAGTTCGTAGAGTTGATGGATGTACTGAAACTCGGCACGTTTGCCGTATTCGACGGTGCTGAATACATCGGTGGTATATGCGCAGAGGGTTGTGCGAACTACACCCGCAAGCAGCTTGACCAACTCACAGACTTCGTTAAGTCGCAGCAGGTAGGAGCCAAGGGTCTTGTATATATAAAGATAAATGAAGATGGAAGCATCAAGTCTTCTGTCGATAAATTCTATACAGCAGAGCAGTTGCAGGTAGTGGCTGACAAAATGGGAGCGAAGAAGGGTGATCTGATACTCATACTGTCAGGCGATAATGCCAACAAAACACGCATACAGTTATGCTCACTTCGCTTGGAGATGGGCAAGCGTCTCGGCTTGATGGACAAGGATAAGTTTGAATGTCTGTGGATTGTTGACTTCCCATTGTTTGAGTGGAGCGATGAGGAGCAACGCCTGATGTCAACCCACCACCCATTCACCATGCCAAACCCTGACGACATACCGCTTCTTGATACCGCTCCGGAGAAGGTGCGTGCCAAGGCCTACGACTTCGTATGCAACGGCATAGAGGTCGGCGGCGGTTCGCTGCGTATTCACGATGGAAAGCTGCAGGCAAAGATGTTTGAAGTGCTTGGCTTTACGCCAGAGCAGGCAATGGCACAGTTTGGCTTCCTGATAAATGCCTTCAAGTATGGCGCGCCCCCACATGCTGGGCTGGCATTTGGTCTTGACCGCTTTGTGAGCATTATGGCAGGACTCGATTCGATACGTGACTGCATAGCGTTCCCCAAGAACAACAGTGGCAGAGACGTGATGCTTGACGCACCATCCGCCATCGACCAAAAACAGTTAAATGAACTGCAAATCGCATTGAAATTGCAGGCATGATGTTGACATCTGTCAAATATTGGAGTTTTAAAGGGCACTTTTTCTTTGAAAAGGTGCTCTTTTTCGTTGAGAATGAGTAATTTTGCAGAAATATATAAATAAACACGTAATACAAGAAAAGAATAATAATAGAAAGGAAAAAGATTATGGCAGAAACAAAGACAACAAAGGCTGCAGCTACCAAGAAGGCGTCTGCAGCAAAGGCAGAGGTAAAGGCTCCAGCAAAGAAGGCTACAGCAAAGAAGGCTACAGCTAAGGAAACCATACTTTACGTGAACGCAGAAAACGCAGGTTTCCGTGCAGGTGACGTATATCAGGTGCTTGCAGCAGCTGATGAGGCACTGACACTTGCTGAGGTGGCAAAGAAGGCAAAACTCACAGAGGGCGACACAATCCTCGGATTGGGCTGGCTCCTGAAAGAGGGTAAGGTAGCATCTACAGAGGATAACAAGATTATACTTGCTTGATAAAACCACTGATGATGACGAGTGCGGCATCTGCCTCAGTCATCCAGTTGAGAACAGATATCTTGACTCAGAGGGAGTGTTATATTGATAATCCCTCTGAGTTTTTTTTTGAATGAATTCGTAAGCGCATTGTAATCAGATAGCTATTATCTTATAATCAGATAGCTATTACCGTGTAATCAGATAGCTATTACCGAGTAATCGGATAGCTATTACTGAGTAATCAGATAGCTTTTGCAGATGACCCAACATAAAATCAAATCCTCGTATTGTATTTTCACACTCATGATGTTCCTGTCAGTCGTGATTGCATCCTGCTCCCCATCACTGCCATCGGGTGTGCTCGACGAAGACGACATGGAGGACGTGCTGTATGATATGCACGTTGCACAGAGCATGTATGAAAGCAGTGGAAACCAAGAATATGAGTCCGACATAATAGCATTGCGTGCCAGCGTGCTGAAGAAACACAACGTCAGTCAGGTAGAGTGGGACTCGTCATACAACTATTACAGTCGTAATGCAGACAAGCTCCATGCTATATATATGTCGCTGAATGACCGCATACAGAACAATCTCGTTGCACTGGGTGGCAAGGTTGACGGCATACAGGGAGCAGAGGCCGACACTTCAAACGTATGGAACACAGAGGCGGATTTCATACTCATGCAGCAAATGCCGTATAGTCAGTTTGCATACAGCATTGAACCCGACTCTACGTTCATGGATGGCGATACGTTTACACTGCAGTTTGACGTGCAGTTCGTATTCCAAGACGGCTACCGCGACGTGGCAGCAGTAATGGCCGTATATTATGACAATGACAGTATTGCTACGCAAGTTACCCACGTGAATAGCGACGGACATGGCATCCTTACGCTGAAAAACAACATTGACAGACTTCATGTGCGCCAGATACGTGGATATTTCAATCTCTGCCGTAATCTGAGTCAAGAGACGTCAGACGCCAATGCTACTACGCTTCGCTTTGTAGCCGTGCGCAGTGTGAAACTACTCCATACCCACACCGAGCCGCCAGTGAAACCGAAAGATGCGGAGTCTGTTGATAGTCTGAGAGTCGATACGCTCAGAAAAGACTCCATAAAGAAGACACTTCAGCAGTAGTATGTTAACTCCGCTTATCATTTTAGCATAAAAAAGTAAGTGAAACGCAATAAATTTGCGCAAAATGATAATTTTGTGCAAGTTTTTTTGTTATTTCCATTAAAAATGAGTAACTTTGCAGTCTAAAATGCAAAAAGGCGAAATATAATCATTTAAGAAATAGCATTCAAATGAAAAAGTACAATTTTAATGCAGGACCGTCAATCCTTCCTCGTGAGGTGATTGAGCAGACTGCAGCCGCATGTCTTGATTTTGATAACTCAGGACTTTCACTTATGGAAATCAGCCACCGCGCAAAGAATTTCCAACCAGTAGTTGACGAGGCCGAGGCGCTGATGAAAGAGCTCCTTGACATACCAGAGGGTTACAAGGTGTTGTTCCTCGGTGGCGGTGCATCACTTGAGTTCTGTATGGTTCCTTACAACTTCCTTGAGAAGAAAGCCGCATACCTCAATACAGGTGTTTGGGCTACTAAGGCAATGAAAGAGGCAAAGCTCTTTGGTGAGGTAGTTGAGATTGCTTCATCAGCTGACAAGAACTTTACATACATTCCAAAGAATTATACAATTCCTACAGATGCAGACTATCTGCACATTACATCAAATAATACAATCTACGGTACAGAGATACGCTACGACATTGACTCTCCAGTGCCATTGATTGCTGATATGTCTTCTGACTTCCTTTCTCGTCCTATCGATGTAAGCAAGTACGCCATGATTTACGGTGGTGCACAGAAGAACCTCGCTATGGCAGGTGTTACATTCGTAATCGTAAAGGAGGATGCACTTGGTAAGGTGTCACGTCAGATTCCTACGATGCTCGACTATCGCACACACGTGAAGAAGGGCTCTATGTTCAATACTCCTCCAGTAGTGCCTATCTACTCTGCACTGATGAACCTCCGTTACATCAAGGCTCATGGTGGCGTAGTAGCAATGGATAAGCTGGCTAAGCAGCGTGCTGAGATCGTTTACGGTGAGATTGACCGCAACAAACTCTTCGTCGGTACAGCTGAGGAAGATAGCCGCTCACTGATGAACCTTACCTTCGTATTGAAGCCAGAGTATCAGGACTTGCAGGATGAGTTCCTCGCCTTTGCTACAGAGAAGGGTATGGTTGGTGTCAAGGGTCACCGTGACGTAGGTGGCTTCCGCGCTTCTTGCTACAACGCTATGTCAATCGAAGGCTGTGAGGCTCTCGTGGCTTGCATGAAGGAGTTTGAGGCAAAGCACTAATATGATATAACTGAAAAATAATAGGATTGAAAAATTGAAGTTCCAATATGTATTGATTTCAACTTCAGTTTTTCAATTCTTCAATTCTTAAACTTTACATATAATTATGGCAAAAGTATTGATTGCAACGGAGAAACCGTTTGCAGCTCCTGCAGTAGCAGGCATTAAGGAGATAATAGAGAAAGCAGGCTTTGAACTTGCTTTGCTTGAGAAATATACAGAGAAGGCTCAGTTGCTCGCTGCTGTTGCCGACGTTGACGCTATCATCATCCGCTCTGATAAGATTGATGCAGAGGTGATGGATGCTGCCAAGAACCTGAAGATTGTTGTTCGTGCCGGTGCTGGTTATGACAATGTTGACCTTGAGGCTGCTACTGCACGCAACATTGTGGTTATGAACACTCCAGGACAGAACGCTAACGCAGTGGCAGAGCTCGTACTCGGTCTCCTCGTTTACTGCGTACGTAACTTCTACAACGGCAAGGCAGGTTCAGAGCTGATGGGTAAGAAGCTCGGTATTCTTGCCTTCGGTAACGTTGGTCGTAACGTGGCACGTATCGCCAAAGGCTTCGGCATGGAGGTTTGTGCATACGACGCTTACTGTCCTGCTGACGTTATTGAGGCTGCAGGTGTAAAGGCTATGGCATCTCAGGCTGACCTATTCAAGGAGGCTGACATCGTTTCACTCCACATCCCTGCAACTGCAGAGACTAAGCAGTCTATTAACTACGACCTCTGCAGCACTATGAAGAAGGGTGCGATACTTATCAATACCGCACGTAAGGAGGTTATTGATGAGGCTGGTCTCCTAAAGTTGATGGCTGAGCGTGAGGACTTGAAGTATATCACAGATATTAAGCCAGATGCTGATGCTGATTTCGCTAAGTTTGAAGGCCGCTACTTCTCTACTCCTAAGAAGATGGGTGCACAGACTGCAGAGGCTAACACCAATGCTGGTCTTGCTGCTGCTAACCAGATTGTAGGTTTCATCAAGGAAGGCATTACAAAGTTCCAGGTGAATAAATAATTGACTAAATAATAAGTAAGCGTAAAGTATCTTTACGTTTGCGATAATACTTCTCCATATGTGTGCGTAGGTGCTTCTAATAGCCTTACGCACACATTTTTGTATCTTGGGGAGTAAATTTCAATTCTTCAATTCTTCAATTTTTCAATTTTATTTGGTTGTTTCATGGAAATTTTATAACTTTGCAAGCAAGAAAAAGATATGTGCGGATGGTTTGCATTTCTTTGAAACATATAATGTCCATATAATCCCCATGTAATTATTCATGAAATTATTATCGAAATAAACAAACATAAAAACGAAAACGATGAAAACAAAAAACAGAATGAGGCGAATTTGTCTCCTAATCTTATTCCTCGTGGCAACGGCCATGAACGTCAGTGCAGCGAAATATGATTTGTGGATAGCCGATGTGCAGGTGACTGATGCAAACAAAGATGACCTGTCGGTCATTAATGGTGTGAGCGGCACCGTAAAATATAATCCGTCAACTAAGACTTTGACGCTGGACAATGCAACTATGACGCGTGATATTGTAAGTTCAATTAAAAGCGAAATAGACGGATTGACGATAAATGTGAGCGGAACGAACAGTATTTCGTCTAATGCTAAAGGCTGTAGTATTATATATGCGTCTAGTGACCTCATTATAAATGGTAGTGGCACATTGTCTATAAATGGTAGTAATTTTGAAAGTTTTGCATGCGGAATATACCTTGATAATTGTAATTTGACAGTGAGTGGCTGTGCATTGACAGTGACGGAAATGGCTGCCATTTATTTTTTTGGTGATAATCATTACAAGATGAGCGTTACCAATGATGCACATCTTGATTTGAAAGGATATGAGTGTATAGTGGGAAACTACATAGCAGAAGAACAATCTGGTAATGTGACACTTGAGGTGCTCGGTGAGCAAACGTTTATAGAAGCAAATAATATTAATCTTCCTTCAGGACGTACTTCCCCTTGTTTTGAAGGTATCTATCAATTTATTTTTGGTGATGGTATAGATATTTTTGAACCAGCGGAGCCATCACACCTCTTTCAAGGTAAACTTGTCACCGTTGACGGCGTATATTGTACGAGTGTGAAGATAGGAGACCTCACGCCACCAGTAAGACGTATAGACATCACCGATTACACATGGCCTACAGACTTCGAGCCAGCCGACTATGAGGTGACAAGCCCAACGGAGGGGGTGAAGTCAATAAGCGTGAGCTATCGGATGATCTACAAGAGTATGGATCCCTATGAGGGATACACAGGTGACTATCTCGGTATTCGATTCACGGTGGAACTGGAGAATGGCTATAAGTTTGCCGATGACGTCAACGCTTATATGGTGCAAGATGGCTCTACCGTGACACAATATTCGATAGAGGATGGCGCAACTGCAAGTAAGAAAAGCTTTGTGTTCACTTACCGTGTGCCTACACCAGAGGGAGGCGTATATATGCGCACGGCAAAGGATAGCATCACTGCACCTGTAATAGGTGCCGAACCAGTGTGGGAGATAACGGCGGCGGCAGGGGCTAAGCCCGCAGGCATATTGCCGGAGACGAACCCAAAGGAGCAGTTCCAGAGGGATTACTACTGTCCTGTAAATGAGATAAATTGGTGGGAGTATGCAGGAGAGGAAGGTTGGAAACTGATGGAGCGCGGAGACGTATTCAAGGCCGGCAAGAAGTATTTCGTGGAGATGCTTGCCTCATCTGTCAGCGGGCAGCAGTTCCATGACCGTACGGTGTATGAGGTGAACGGTAAAGTGGCCAAGGCTATAGACAATACACCGCCTGTTAAGATTCCTACGGAAGAAGGAGCATACTACATAAGAGTGGCTCCAACTGAAACAAAGATGTGCTATGTGTTCCGCCAACTGCCATTCCGTCTCAGCGACGTGAACAGGGATGGCTCAATCAGCATGGCAGATGCCAACATGGTGGTGAACTACTTCCTTACCACAGAGAAGCCAACGGGCTTCCCGGTTCATCTCGCCAACGTGAATGGCGATACCGATGATGACGGTAATCCTGCAATCACGATGGCAGACGCCAATGCAATAGTAAACATGTTCCTGGGACAGTAAAGCAGCCCCCTCCTACCTCCCCCGTGGGGGGAGGGAAGTGAATAGTGAAAAGTGAAAAATACAAGTAACGTTTAGACTTATCATCAAGTCTGTGTCATCAACGTATATTTCACTTTTCACTTTTCGTTTTTCACTTCCTGTTCATTTCCCGTAAGGGAATTTTCAATTTTTCATTTTTTCTTTTGCCATTTCAGGAAAAGTTTGTACCTTTGCATCTTAATATTTGGCGTATGGCTCATTTTGCAGGCTATTTTTGAGTAATAGGTATTCAATAGCTCTAAAAGAAAGGAACGAATCTATGAACAAGAAAAATAATGAGAAGTTTGGCTGTTCCACGAAAAATTCGTAACTTTGTAATCAAAAATAGAACATGAAATCGAAAATAATAAGACAAGGAAGCCTATATGCCTTGTTCGTATTAGTACTGCTAATCATTGACCAAACAATAAAGGTGTGGGTCAAAACCAATATGCACCTCCATGAAAGCATACAGGTGACGAATTGGTTTTATCTGTCGTTCATTGAGAATAATGGTATGGCTTATGGCATGACATTCATACCAAAGTATGCTCTCAGTATCTTTCGCCTTGTAGCGTGTGTATTGTTGACGTGGTATATCTACAGACAGTTAAAAGCTGGAGTACGAAGAATATGGCTCATATTGTTGTCTATGATACTTGCAGGGGCTGCAGGCAATTTGATAGATTGCATGTTCTATGGCCTGATATTTACAGGTTCATCACCATACTCTGTATCATTCCTGACCGACTTCGGGGCTGGCTATGCACCGTTTTTGCAAGGCAGGGTGGTGGATATGTTCTACTTCCCACTTATTGTGACGACCTATCCAGATTGGTTCCCAATATGGGGAGGCGAGCCATTCATATTCTTTTCGCCAGTATTCAACTTTGCTGATGCTTGCATATCGGTAAGTGTCGTTGCACTGTTACTTTTCTGTAGGAAAGAGTTGTCAGAGATAAGCAAGTAAGCCCAGAAGTGTGATATAAGAGGCGAAAATGAGAAATATTGTATTGTCAAGTTTGTTGATGGTATCAGCAACGCTGATAGCACAGACGAAAAAAACAGGTGACTATATTGAGTCGTATTCAAATAATAAGCCATCGGGCATGGTAGCACGTGATATGCAGTATGTGCCCGAAGGTAAAGCATTCTTGTGTGTAAACGGAAAAAACAGATATACACGTGCGCTATATGGCTCTAATACAGACTATCGTATAGAAACCAGTGACTTTCCTATATTTGCATTGTATAAATCAAAGAATTATCGCAATCTGCGTTTTCTGGTAAATGGAGTACCGTTGGAAGAGGCAGAGTACTGTGAAGCACGTTATTTAGAAGGCAAACGCACGTATGTTGTTAAAGATAAAAGATGGGGTTCGCGCGCCATCCTTAATATTGTGTGCCTCGCAATGCATGATACAGAAGGTGGATATTGGCATTTCACTGCAGAAAATTTCGATGCCGACAGTATAATGCTTGAGAGTAAGATGTGTCATACAGTGGCTAAGAAGTTAAGTCGCAACGGGGATATCGGTGCCGACAAGGAAGGTTGTTTTGAGCCAGATGAATACGAGAAAGGCGTTGTCATGTCGAAAATTATTTTCCGCAGGGAAGCCTATGCAGTGACCCGCCCTTACGCAGAGCGAGAAAAAGGGCACGAACTCGTATTATCACTGCCTAAAAACAGTATTGTATCGGGTTTCTCGGCATCACAAGCATACTTTGAGGCACTTGCAAGTAGGATAGAGTTTAGAACACCTGATGCGATGCTGAATACGCTTGGAAGCGTGTTGTCGTTGGCAGCAGACGGTGTGTGGGATGGAGAGACGTGGCTGCATGGTGCCATTGGGTGGCGTATGCCGTTGGCAGGATGGCGTGCCGGATATCTGGGTGATGTGTTAGGATGGAACGAGCGTGCCATCAGTCATTTTGATGCTTATGCACGTTCGCAAGTTACGGATGTTCCACCAACGATACCTTCTCCAACACAGGATGCAGAATTGAACCTTGCACGAGCGGAAAAAAAGTGGGGGACACAGATGTATTCCAATGGTTATATATGCCGTAACCCTAATAGGAATGACCAAATGCATCACTATGATATGAACCTGAACTATATCGATGAATTGCTTTGGCATTTTCAGTATGATGCAGACACGGCGTACATGAAAAAGATGTGGCCAGTGCTTACGTCGCATCTCGAATGGGAAAAACGCAACTTTGATAAGGATGGAAATCATTTGTATGATGCTTACTGCTGTATATGGGCGAGCGATGCCCTGTATTATAATGGAGGCGAGGTGACACATTCTACAGCATATAACTACCGAGGAAATCTGCTTGCAGCAAAGATAGCACAACTGATTGGAAAAGATCCTGCTCCATATCAAAAAGAGGCGGAGGCTATACTTAAAGCAATGAATGAACGGTTGTGGACGAAAGGTTGTTTCCCACATTGGGCAGAATATCGCGATGTCATGGGCAAAAAGCGTTTGCATGAGAATGCTGCCGTATGGTCTGAATACACGCCAGTGGACTGTGGCGTGGGAACTCCGCAGCAAATGTATTCTGCTATGGGGTATGTGGATAAGTGTATCCCACATATAAAAGTAGAAACGAAAGGAAAGCAGAGCGAGGATTATATCATCAGTACGAGTAACTGGATGCCATACGCATGGTCGATAAATAATGTGGCTTCAGCGGAAATCATGCATACATCGCTTGCATTCTTTGAGGCTGGCAGAGCACAGGAAGGAATGAAACTTGTAAAAGGCAATATACTTGATCAGATGTATCTTGGACGTTCACCAGGTAATCTCGGGCAAATAAGTTATTATGATGCTGCGCGTGGCGAGTCATATCGTGACTTCGGTGACAATGTAGGAATTTCAGCGCGTGCAATAATTCAAGGTGTATTTGGCATTATTCCGCAAGCCTTGGATTCCAAGTGCCTGATACGACCAGGTTTTCCTTTGGGATGGGATAGCGTGGAGGTTCGTACTCCATATCTTTCATATAAATATAAGAAGCGTGGGGTAAAAGGATGTTTCTATATTGAGCAACATTTCAAGCAACATCTTGATATAGTTGTTAGAATAAATGGACAAGAGGGAACTTACACAGATTATCAGACTAAGGAAGATGGAGGCATGTTTTTAGTAGAAATAGACATTCCTGATTATAAAACAGAAACTGCTACGGATAGGATAACATATAACGGAGACAAGTATGAAACAAACAATACGCTTCGTTGTGTAGGAGGTAAGCAGATAAGCATACCAGTACCTTTTAATGCAGACGTGACGGATATCTTCCGTAATCAATATTTGTCTCCACGCCCAAATAGTACGTCGCTCGAATTACCCGTACAGGGCATAGGAGAATGGTGTCATCCGAAATTTATGGTAAATATTGATGATTCAGTATTCCGTTCGATGGCCACGGGAAATGAAATTGTGGTAGAAGGTGTGAAATTCTCTACACCGCAAAAGGGAAAGAACGTAGCTTTTGCTTCTCTATGGGATAACTATCCTGATGAAATTAAAGTGAATGTGGAAGAAGGTAAGGGCGTTAATGGCGCGGATTTCCTAATAGCAGGTAGTACTAATCATATGCAGTTTGATATTGATAATGCTATGATTATAGCAAATTATAATGATGGAACAGCCGATACATTGGCATTGCATCCACCATATAATTATACTCCGATAGAGCAAGATTATTATGTTGATGGAAAAGCATTTGTAGGAGCAAACAATCCACCGTTGCGTGTAAGTTTCTCTACAGGGAAAGTATCGCGATATTTGGGAGAAAAACTTGGGGTTAAGCAAACGGAAGTGTACGGTCGTGAACTTAAGGGCGGTGCTGCACAGGTTGTTTCTATGTCACTTAATCCTAAGAAGAAATTAAAGGATTTCACATTGCGTTGCTTGTCAAATGATGTCGTGGTAGGTCTGATGGCAATAACCATTAGGAAATAAATGCAGACATGATAACGTTTGGAATGTGCAAATAGACGACGCAAATCTTGCATAAATCAATAATTTTGCGTACCTTTGCATTTGAAAAAAATAAAAAAGAAAGTATGGGTAAACTACCAAATATAGCACTTGTTGGAAATGCACCTCGTGAAAAACACGAGATTTTAAACTCCATGCTTGCAGAAGAGGATTTGACAGATTTGTGCTCAATAACACTATATGGCGCTGATGGTCAGCCAGAAGATGAAGCCTTCCGTGATGCATTAGAGGATTATAAGAATGGCAATGTACAAGGTATAGTATGTCTGCCAATGTCACATTCCTTGAGAAAAATGCTTCAGCATGAGGTCTCTGTGGATACAGCAGAGATGCTAATGATAAGTATGAACGACAAGTGCAGGATTGCTTCTGTGACAAATGCAAAGACAATAGGAGAAGCAAATGGCAATATACGTCAGGAGGATGTAAAGCAGAGTGCGCTTAGTCTTACAAAAAGCTTGAAAAGAGAGCAGAGTATTCTGAATCCACGTATTGCAGTATTGTCGTTTAACGAAGTAATCACCGCTGACAATGATTCTGAGGAGGTGAAGGTTATTGCGCCAGTTGTTTCGGAACTTGTAAATGAAGGCATACAAGTATTTGGACCGATTACAATGGAGAGTTTTTTGACAGGAAATGTGTGGCAGTCGTATGATGCAGTGCTTTCAATGTATGAAGGACAGAAAGAGCGTTTGTTGAATACTTTGTCAGACACTCCGACAATCACTGTGGTATCAGGTTTGTCAATACCTTTAGTGACAACAGAGGCTGAAGGTGTTCTGTGTGCTATATATGCAGTAATGGATATGGATAGGCGGAGGACGGAGTATGATATGCCTTTTAAAAATCCCCTGCAAAAACATTATCATGAACGTAAGGAGGGGAATGATAAGACTCGTTTTACCGTAAAGAAGAAAGGTTTTAATCCTGCGGAGCATCGTAGAGAAAACCTTAATAAAACTCAACAGAATGAAGAAAAGAAAGAAGTAGAAGTTGAAAATAAAGAAGATTGATATTGTTAATTAAGGTAAAAAGCCGTAAAATCTCAGTCTTTTTTATTAACTTTGCGCCTTGATATGGACTTAAAGGAACTGCAAAACATAAAGCAACGTTATAACATCGTGGGAAATTGCGATGCGTTAAATCGTGCTTTAAACGTTGCATTGCAGGTTGCGCATACAGACCTTTCTGTTCTTATAATAGGAGAGAGTGGAGTGGGAAAAGAGATAATACCCCGTGTGATTCATGATAATTCTCCTCGTAAGCGTGAAAAGTATTTTGCTATCAACTGTGGCTCTATTCCTGAAGGAACTATAGATGCAGAGTTGTTCGGACACGAGAAAGGCTCTTTTACTGGTGCTGTAGGCGAGAGTGAAGGCTATTTTGGAATAGCTGATAAAGGAACTTTGTTTCTTGATGAAGTTGGAGAACTCCCTTTAGCTACCCAAGCGAGACTGCTTCGTGTACTTGAGAATGGTGAGTACATTCGTGTTGGTGGTCAGGAAATTCGCAAGACAAATGTAAGGGTTGTAGCAGCTACTAATGTCAATATGCGTAAAGCTATCAGCGAGGGACGTTTTCGCGAGGATTTATACTATCGCCTTAATGCAATCGTTATCCAAATGCCACCTTTACGCGAACGAGGAGAGGATATCGTACTGTTATTTAGGCTTTTTGCTATGCAGATGTCGGAAAAATACCGTTTGCCTCGCATAGAGCTTACTGATAACGCTAAGGAAGTACTAAAGAAATATAAGTGGCCGGGAAATATACGACAGTTGAAGAATATTACTGAGCAAATGTCAGTTTTGTGTCAACAACGACGTATAGATGTAGATGATCTGTTGAAGTTCATACCACGCAACGAGGAAAGCACAGAATTGGCTGTTGTACAAAACTCTGGTGGCGCTCGTAGCTATGAAAACGAGCGCGAAATGTTGTTTAAGATACTATATGAGATGCGTGGTAGCGTAGCAGATATGCGTAGGGAATTGAATTCGCTCCGTAAGCAGATTGACGATGCACAGGCTACAATGCCAATACAAGACTATGCGGCTATGCCATCATATACTCCAATAAACAAACATGAGGGTTTTCAAGTAGATGAGCATCCACGGCAGTTTGATGCTATTGCGCAAGAGATTACGGAACCCGAAAACCTTAACCTTAACGATATAGGGCGGGTTGTATTGGAGAAAGCTTTGGAGCGCAATGCTGGAAACAGAGCTAAAACAGCTCAGGATTTAGGCATCTCCACACGTACTTTATATAGAAGATTAAAAGAATATGGTATAAAATGAACGAAATAAATAATAAAGTAAGATGGTCGTGGATATATGCAATGATAGTGTTCGCAGTTCTTACTGCATGTTCGGTGTCATATAAATTTAATGGCGCGAGTATAGACTACACTAAGACAAAAACGATACAAATAAAAGATTTTCCTATAAGGTCGGCTTATGTATGGGGACCAATGTCTTCCATATTTAATAATCAGTTGAAAGACTTATATGGTTCGCAAACTAGACTGATACAAGTAAGAAGAGATGGCGATTTGCGTATAGAGGGTGAGATAACACAATATCAACAGCGTAATAAATCAGTTGCAGCTGATGGATATTCTTCACAGACGGAGTTGTCGATGACCGTTAATGTTAGATTTATAAATACGAAGAATCATGAAGAGGATTTCGAGAGGTCTTTCACGGCAACGGAAACATACACAAGTACGCAAAGCTTGAATTCAGTACAGGAAGAATTGGTTACGCAAATGTCAAAGAATCTGTGTGAACAAATTTTCAATGCAACGGTAGCAAATTGGTAAATGAGTATACAAGAGCTTACACATCACCCTGAGAAATTAAATCGCGAGACGCTCTATGAGCTTCGTCGCGTTACTGCTTTGTACCCATATTATCAGCCAGCCAGACTGTTGCTATTGAAGAATCTATATTTATTACATGATCCAGCATTTGATGAGGAATTACGACGCTCGTCAATCTATTTCACGGATCGTCGTATATTATTTAATCTAATAGAAACAGCACATTATCGCCTGAAACGTAAGTCACCGCAGAGTTTCAATTCTCAGCCAGATAGGAGAACGTCTTCACAGACAGCAAATAAGGGCGAATCGCGTACAGTGTCGCTTATTGATACTTATTTGAGTACAGTGCCAGACGATGAAATGGAGCGACGTTCAGATGATAATGATGTAGATAGGAAAGAAAGAAAACATCGTAAACCTACTGCGGCAGATGCAACGGTTGACTATGTGGCATACCTTTTGTCTACAGATTTTGAAGAACTGTCATCTGTGGAAGGACGTGATGATATTGATGAAGACAAACGTCTGAAAATGAATGGAGGTGATTTGATAGATGCTTTCATAAAAAAAGATGGTGGACGCTTCTCTCTACAGGAAGAACCAGAACTACATCTGGAAATAGATGACGACAATACAGCAGAACCCGATACGGATGAAGATTTTCTTACGGAAACTCTGGCCGGTATATATGTGAAGCAGGGAAGATATGAGAAGGCTCTTGACATTATTGACAGAATAAATAAAACGGAAGGTAATAAGAGTAGATATTACGAAGATCAACAACGTTTTTTGAAGAAACTTATATTGATACAAAATAATAATAAACAAAAATAAACAAAAGAAAAATGTACACTTTATTAGTTATCCTTATTGTGTTAGCAGCATTGCTGATGATTGGCATCGTACTTATTCAAGAATCAAAAGGTGGTGGCTTGGCTTCAGGCTTTGCAAGTGCAAACAGTGTTGCAGGCGTACGCCAAACAACAAACTTTATTGAAAAAGCTACATGGTCTTTAGCGGGTGCAATGGTAATTATATCTATTGCATGTGCATGGACTGCACCATCTGCAAGTACTGCAGGCTCTGTTGTTGAGAATGCTGCAACAGAACAGGCAGCAACAAATCCTAATAATGTGCAGGGCTTCGGTGCTTCTCAGCAGAAAGTAACTGCACCTGCAAAAGCTGATGCAAAGGCTGCTCCAGCAGCAGAAACTCCCGCTGCTCCAGAGAAAAAGTAAAAGAGAATTTCGGTTAATCGACCAATTATTCTCGTATGGTAAGGCTAATAGTACCAATCATGCTCATCAGCCTCGGACTGTTGAGTGACGCATACATATACCATCGCTACATCAACACTACGTCGGTGTGGCGGTGGCTTTGGTGGGTGCCAATGATTGTGATTGTTGGTTTCTTCGTTAAATTCCTTTTCTTTAATAGTGGCTGGGCAGAGGAATACGGCACAACAAACATTTTTTTACTTATAATGGTGTTATGTTGTATTCCTAAAATGATATTCTCTTTGTTCGATTTAATACCTAAGGTAGGAACATATATTGGTTTGTTTCTTGCTCTTGGTGTAGTTTATATTGTGCTTTACGGAGTTACATACGGGTTTTCGCAGATAAAAGTAAGGCACGTGACATACGAGAGTGAAAATGTACCGCATGCATTTGATGGTTATCGTATTGCGCAGTTCTCCGATTTGCATATTGGTTCTTTTTACGGACCTTATAAGCACTTGCTGAAAGAAACTGTTGATACGTTGAATAGTCTTAATGCTGATCTTATATGTTTTGTCGGTGACATAGAGAATTTTAACCCAGATGAGTTATCTCCGCATAAAGAGGAATTAGCGTCATTACATGCTAAGGATGGTGTGATGACGATAATGGGTAATCATGACTATTCGTCTTATGTAAAAGTGACAGAGCGAGAACGAGCAGAGATGGTAAGAAATACCCGTGCTATGCAACGTTCGTTTGGATGGGATTTGCTTGAAAATGAGCATCGTGTGATACATCGTGGTAATGATTCCATATATGTTGTAGGAGAGGAGAATTGGGGAAAGCCTCCTTTTCCACAATATGGAGATTTAAATAAAGCACTAAATGGAGTTGACACAAGACTTTTTAGTATAATGCTTAGTCATGACCCTACGGCTTGGAAGATGCAAATTCTTCCATTATTCCGTCCAAATATTACGCTGAGTGGACATACTCATGGCACGCAGTTTTCTATTTTTGGATGGTCTCCGTCATCAATGGTATATAAAGAGTGGAGAGGAACTTATTATGATGGAGACAAGAATGCAGCAAATCCGTGTATGCTTCATGTTTCAACAGGAGTTGGAGGCAATTTCCCATTCCGTTTTGGAATGCCACGTGAGATTGTTCTTATAACCATAAAGCATAAAAAGAAAATGAAGTAGTTGATAAAATGTTTTATCCTAAGCAATGAAGAAATATCTCGTCATATTGTTACTGTCGGTTATAAATACGATGATGTATGCTGAAGATAATTGGCAACCTATAAAATCCATACCATTTATCTATCAAGAGTTTATGTCAGCAAAGGTTTATACAGCAGATGGTAAGACATTGAATGTATTTGCAAACATTCACGTGGCTCATAGTTCTTTATGGTATAAATCAAATTTCGGTCAGAATAAGGAGGCGGAAACTGGAAAGGCTAAAGAAGTCGTTTTTGCTGACGGAAGCCGTTATTTGGATGAAGATGGCAGATTATGTCTTGTAATTCGTGAAGATACGATTAAAGGAGAGATACATCGGCTATTGTGTTCTAAGGAGATAAATATGCAGGCATACAGTGAGAATGTCCTCAGAAAGAGAATGGCAGAGGGGAGTAGTTTACTTGATATACAGGGACTTAATGATATGAACATTGATGTCTCTGTGAGAGAAAGTACAGTGTTAGAAGACGAAGAAGCTTTGCCTTTGACAGAAAGGTATTACATACATCTGGGAAAAGAAAGTTTTGAAGCAACGGAAAGTAAAATTCTTCGTCATTTGGCAGATAAAGAAGAACGTAATGCTTATAGATCCTATACAAGAAACGCTGAGATAATTACAGGCTCGCGACAATCAATGCTTGATGTATATACTACATTCTTCATGAAATAAAAAAATAATATTTTGATATATATGACAAATAAAATACTATCGTTTTTTTTCTTGATGCTCATAGTATCAACTACTTATGCACAGAATAAAGAACAAGGTGAGATATGGCTTGATATAAATGGTGTAAGAGACTTGACTGCAGACTCTATTGCATTGGCAAATACCGCCCGCCCTTTGCCTGGTTCGTCTCGTAAGGGAAATAACCCCGTGCTTTTCCTTGTTGGAAATTCAACCATGCGTACAGGTACCATGGGCAACGGCAATAATGGTCAGTGGGGTTGGGGATTCTATGAGCATGAGTATTTTGATGACAGCAAGATAACGGTTGAAAATCATGCTCTTGGAGGTACGTCTCCACGTACATTCTATAAATCGCCAGATTTATGGCGTCGCACTTTGAGTGGTGTACGCAAGGGCGACTATGTTTTTCTAGAACTCGGACATAACGATAACGGACCGATTGACAGTATTCGAGCTCGTTCCAGTTATCGTCCTGATAGTGTATTAAGCATAGTAGAAGATTCTATTATCATATATAATAAGGTAAAGCATTGTCAAGAT
Organism: uncultured Prevotellaceae bacterium; assembly: GCA_946534585.1. Lineage (GTDB taxonomy): Bacteria > Bacteroidota > Bacteroidia > Bacteroidales > Bacteroidaceae > Prevotella. The sequence continues at coordinate 107,692 of CAMNCV010000130.1, read as the reverse complement.
ACGGTATATACTTTTGGCGGATATACACGACGTTTTATAAATGAAGTAAGAGCCAAAGGCGCATTCCCCGTGCTATTTACATTGACACCTCGTAATGCTTATGAAGATGATGGAGTCACCATACAGCGTAAATTGTCTGATTTTACCCCTGCGATATATGCCATAGGCAAAGAAATGAACGTGCCAGTTATTGACCTTAACGATATCTCAGCTAAGAAATTAGAACGTTATGGCAAGTGGAAAACCGACTATCATTTCTTCCTTGATAAGATACATTCGTCTGCATTTGGCGCGCGTATGAATGCAGAGTCTGCTGCTGAGGGACTTGATGATTGTGATGATGCAAGATTGGCGGAATTGAAGTCATACTTGATACCAGAGAAGGTACATCCAAACTATGAGGAGAAACTATTGGCATGGGAACCTCTGAATTATGACAAGAAAGGTCGTGAAACAGCGTTAAGCAAGACAGCAGAGGAAAAGAAAAGTAAGACACGCATATTCTTGTGTGGTGATTCTACAGGTAAAAATCAGGATAATAATGCTGATGGTATGTGGGGCTGGGGTGCTCAGGCCTACACAGTGTTTGATGAGTCTAAGTGCACATTTATCAACTGTGCAAAGGCTGGTCGTTCCACCCGTACATATATGAATGATGGACGTTGGGAAGAGGTTTATCGTACGCTGCGTCCCGGTGATTATGTGTTAATACAATTCGGTCATAATGACATCGGTGGCATTGATAAAGATAAGGAGCGTGGAGTCATCGCTTCTGGCAAAGACACCTGTCGTGTTTACAAATCAGCCTCGTCAGGAAAGTATGAGGTAGTCTATTCCTTTGGATGGTATTTGAAGAAGATGGTGCAAGACTGCAAGGAAAAGGGAGCAATACCTGTGATACTATCCTTTACTCCAAGAAATGAATGGCATACAGGCAGAGGTAAGACTATAGGCTCGCTTTATCCTGTTGCTGAGAATTCGAAACGCCAGTATATTGAGCGCCGTAATGATGGCTACATTGTGGAGTGGGACAAGAATGTGGCCGAAGAGATGGGCATTGAGTTTGTTGACGTACATAATCTGACTGCGGACTTCATTGATAACTGTTGTGGAAAGGCGAAGACCGCAGAGAAGGCAAAAGCGAAAGCGAACAAATACTTTAATCATGATCATACCCATACATCTTTGCTTGGAGCAAGAACCAATGCTTTGAGTCTGGCAAAAGGATTGCGTATGATTGATTCTCCATTGGTACAGTATCTGAAATAAAAACGTAATAACAATATACGAAATAATGAATACACCACTTGACTATAATATAGTCACCGAAGCCATCAATGAGATGGGATTGAGAGACTTTTCACAGGCCACAATACGTGACTTGCAAGGATTATCGCAGACACTTGAGAAGAAAACCGGAAAGCAGATTATCCACCTTGAGATGGGTGTGCCTGGCCTGCAACCGTCAGAGATAGCTATGAAAGCAGAGCAGGAGGCTTTAGCTAATGGTTGTGCAACGATGTATCCGCCAAATGGTGGAATACCGCGATTGAAAAAGGCTGCATCGGAGTTTGTAAAAGCGTTTATCGGTGTTGACATTGACCCATTGTGTTGTATTCCGACAACGGGTTCAATGCAAGGCACTTTTGCCACATTCTTGGCTATTTACCATGCCATGAAAGGAACAGAACGTGATACAGTACTGCTTATACAGCCAGGTTTTCCAGTGCAGACTACGCAGTGTGATGTTATTGGATTGAAGCATATCGGATTAGACATTCATGGCTATCGCGGTGATGTTCTGATAAAGAAACTTGACGAGATACTTTCTGCTGGTAATATCTGCTCTATTGTTTATTCCAACCCCAATAACCCATCGTGGGTATGCTTTACAGAGGAAGAGTTGAAAGGCATCGGTGAACTTGCTACCAAGCATGATGTGTTAGTACTTGAGGATTTGGCTTACTTCGCTATGGACTTCCGCCGTGACTTGTCGCATCCGTATGAGGCACCGTATCAGGCTACCGTAGCACAATATACTGACAACTACGTATTGTGGGTATCTGGCTCAAAGGCTTTCTCGTATGCTGGTCAGCGTATCGGCGTGACGTGCATCAGCAATAAACTGTATCATCGTGTATATGAACCGTTACAGCAGACATTTGGGGTAGGGGAGTTTGGCAATTTCCTTTGCAATCGACTGATGTACACACTGTCAAGCGGCACGACACACAGTGTGCAGCACGCCATGGCTGCTCTGATGGAGGCAGCCTGTGACGGACGCTATAACTTCCTTGATGACGTGAAGGAATATGGGCGTCGTGCCAAGTTCTTGAAGGAAGTGTTGCTTGCTAATAATTTCTATCTGGTTTACGACAATGATATGGGGGCACCTTTGGCTGATGGCTTCTATTTTACGGTGCAATATCCTGGCATGACAGACCTTGAATTGACACGTGATTTGATGTATTATGGCATTGCAGTGTTCCCTCTTGACACGATGGGTTCTACTCAGCAAGGCGTGCGTATCTGCACATCTTTCTTCAAACGTGAACAAGAGGCTTTGTTCAAGGAACGCATAGAATTATTCAAGAGCAACCACTAAGCGTAGCCATATATGAGGGTTTCACTCTTACAAACAGATATCAGATGGTCTGACACCTCTGCTAACTGGCAAAAAGCCGAAAGGCTTATAAGTCAGGCAGAGGCGTCAGACCTTTATATTTTGCCAGAGATGTGGACAACGGGCTTTGCCACTGAGCCAGAGAATGTGGCAGAAAGGGCAGATGATGATACTGGGTTCACAGAAACCTTTGACAGGATGCGTAGCATCGCACGGAAATATAATGCAGCCATTGCTGGTTCTGTAGCCATCAAGTTGGCTGACGGTAGTTTCCGTAATCGTTTCATGTTTGTGACTCCTGAGGGTTATGACTATTACGATAAGCGCCATCTGTTTACCTATGGTCATGAAGATAAGCATTATACGGCGGGCGACAGGCGTGTGATTGTTCACTGGCGAGGCGTGCGTTTCCTGCTGCAGGTATGCTACGACTTGCGCTTTCCCGTATATTCTCGTAATCGCGGAGATTATGATGCTGTGATTTATGTAGCCAACTGGCCAGAAGGTCGTCGCAGAGTATGGGACGCGTTATTGTGTGCTCGTGCTTTGGAAAACCAATGCTTCGTATTGGGCGTTAACAGAGTCGGCGACGACCCGCAGTGTCATTACAATGGTGGCACGGTGGTAATGGATGCTTACGGACGAATACTGGGAATGGCGAAAGATAATGAGGAACAAGTGGTTACGGTAAAACTTGATATGAATAGACTGTATGCCTTTCGTGAGAAATTCCCTGTACTTGCTGATGGGGATGCGTATAAATTAGTTTGAACTACGGATAAAATATTATATAGAAAACATACCAATGAAACAATTACTGACCTTTGCAATGCTTGTAATGATGATGGCAAGCTGCTCAACGGAGATTTTTGATACGGATGAAACCAGTAACATGCATTTATTGAAACTGAATACTAATGTAGCTGATAACGTGGCATTGGTTTATCCTATAGATATATACACATTTGATGCGCAGGGAACGGAGCAAGTTCATCTGTCGGTAAACTCGCTTGACGAACCAGTGGAGTTTACTTTGCCTACGGGCAATTATACTATCATGGCCGTCAGTGGAAGTATGGATTTCTCTAAGGGTTATTCCACAGAGCCGCTTATCATAGGCAAAACTACGTGTCTGCTTGACAAGTCGGGCGCAACGGCTAACCTCACAATGAAGTATGCAGTAGCGCGGTTGAGTGTCACGTTGGCGGATGTGTCAGCAGATGCCAGTGATGTGAAGGTAAGGGTAGATTCTCTTTATGGCTCTATAGATATAAATGGAAACTTGGGACAGGGCAGAAACGTTGAATTGTCGTGTAAGAAGAAAAATTCTTATTGGGTAACTGACACCGTATATGTATTGCCCTCAGTAGCAGATAAAGTTAGTTTGACTATAATACATAGTACGGATAAAACGACGTCAAAGAATTATTCTTATGTATATCCCAATGCTATAAAGGCAGGCTATCCTTATAATTTCCATGGGTCATATATGTCAGGTGTGAACTATGCGAAACTATCTTTCTCTCTTGACTTTGAAGATTGGGGCGAGGAGGTTAATCATGACTTTGCATTTGGTGACGTTGCTGACAAGAAAGAAGAAATCACCCCTTCTGATGCTTCCGTGTTTTATGTTGATGAACTGCCAGAGGCTTGCTCGGTATGGAATGGGCATGTGGTTACTACTATAGATGAAGAAGGAAATGCTTTGTTACTTAGCTTGAAGGAGTGGTCGGAAGTGTCATCTGCTGATGAAGGTGCAAGTAATCCAAATCAAGCATCAACATTAGCATCAGAATATATAGAAGGCGATATAAGTGGTTGGAGCATTCCAACGGAAGAACATATGAAATTGATTAGGCAGGCTTTGCAAAATAAAAAATTCAATAAAGGTTTTGTTGAAATCTCACCAAATGCAGACAAAATACATTTTACTGATGATTATTATTATCTGTGTAATGATGCAACCAATAAATTTTGTTTATACAATAGTACAAAATTTACGTATACATATATAGCTGACAAATATTACCTCCGCCTCGTTAAACCTGTAAAATTCATATTAAAGACATCATAAAGTAAAAGCATAGCTTTTACACTGTAATCAGGTAGCTATTACGCTGTTATCGCATAGCTTTTACATGGTAATCAGATAGCTTTTACAATAGCATAAGGAAATACTTGAAAAAGAGGAGGATATAAAGAGTGGAACAGACAGAATACGATGATATAATAAATCTGCCCCATCATAAGTCAAAACGCCACGCACCAATGACACTCTATAATCGTGCGGCACAGTTTGCTCCGTTCGATGCACTGCGTGGCGGTGAAAACTTATACAATCAGAAGAAAGACACAAAATAATGTATTTGGATAACGCAATAGCACAATATCTACAGAAGCACTCCTTCAGTTGTTTCGCCCCAAAGGTGGCTTTATTCGATATGGACGGAGTGTTGTATGACTCTATGTGGAACCACGCATACTCGTGGAACGAAAGTATGCGGCATTTCGGATACGAAATGAGCAAGATGGATGCCTTTCGCTATGAAGGTATGCGCGGAGTTGAAACCATAAAAATTATTACTCGTGAGCAGCAAGGAGAACCAGTGACAGACAAAGAAGCCGCAAGTATGTATAAATACAAGTCAGAAGTATATGCATCAAAAGGCATAGCACCGCTGATTTCCGGAGTGAAAACCCTGCAAGAGAGATTGCATGCAAACGACTATCATATAGGAGTAGTAACAGGCAGTGGTCAGCCAACGTTGATTAACCGCATACTCCAGGACTTCAAAGGACTGGTATCGCCACGCATTATCGTTACGGCAAACGACGTAAATCGTGGGAAACCCGCCCCAGACCCTTACATAATGGGTATGCAGAAAGCCACGACAGTATTACGTGGCGAGGGAATGCTGTCGGCAACAGCCAGTCTGCAGCCGTGGCAAACGATTGTCATAGAAAACGCTCCGCTGGGTGTAAGGGCAGCCGTGGCTGCACAGTGCTTTACCATAGCCGTGAATACGGGACCGCTGTCAGATGAAGAACTGTGGCAGGCTGGTGCCGACATCGTATGCAAAAACATGTCAGAAGTTACCGAGTTGCTCTTCAAATGACAATACTGCGCAATATATCGAGATACCTAAACATAGCCCTTACCATATTGCTACTGCAGTTTGCGCATTGCGCATTAGCTGCAGATACTGCTCCATGGGAAGAATATCTGCATGACATGTTTGAGAGTAGCGATGAGGGTGCGGCTGACTATGAAGCAGCATTTGAGCAACTTACGGAATTGGCTCAGTGTCCGCTTAACATCAATAAGGCGGAAGTTGCCGACTTCCTGCAGATACCAGGGATGAACCTTAATATAATCAACGATATCTTAGAGTATCGGGAGCGATACGGCAATTTCAAGACATTGAGTGAGATGGTGCTGATACCCTCAGTAGATGAAAGGTTGCAGAGGTATCTTTCTTGTTTTTTATATGTAGAAAATACACAGGGAGAACCATGGTATAGCAAAAAACAGTTGAAGAAATCACTTAGTTCCTTGCAACATACGGTGATAGCAACGGTAACCATCCCCACCTATTACCGCGCAGGCGATCGAGGTCTGGCTGCAGCTACGGGCAATAAATATGCTGGGGCTTTCCTCGGCGACCCATTGAAACACTCACTGCGTTATCAGTTGAAATCAAGGAATAATGTGACGTTTAACCTTACAGGCGGCAAGACAGCGGCAGAGCCTTTCTTCTCAAAAGGAAACACATTAGGTTATGACACCTATTCTTTCAATCTGATATTTAACAACCTGGGGCGATTTCGGCGAATAATAATAGGCCACTTCCGTGCGCAATATGGTATGGGCCTCTCGCTGAATACCGCCTTTACCATGGGGAAACAATCGATGCTCTCGTCTGTGGGCAGACTGACTAATGCCTTCACTCCGCATAGCAGCGCAGGGGATAGTAAGCATTTTCAAGGCGTAGCAGTAAGCTATGACCTTTCTCCTCGATTACAACTTTCATCTTTCGTGTCATGCCAATATGTTGATGCTACGCTATGTGCAGACACCATAACGGTCTCATCACTGCTCTATTCGCCACAACACCGCACCATAGCAGAGATGAAAAGAAAGCATAATACGGTGCAGACAGATGTCGGTGTGCATCTGCGTCATACGTCTTCAGTGGCAAGAAAGACACAATGGTTACTTGGATTGTCGTTGGTTGGCACAACCTTCAACCGAACGCTTAATCCTACTTACGGCAAGGCTGACACCATTAGTTCGTCACGGTTATATCGGCTGTATAATCCGCATGGACGGAGTTTCTATAATGTTGCAGTTGATTATACGCTCAGAAATCGCACAGTCACGCTGAGTGGTGAGACGGCTATAAATGACAAAGGAGCCGTCGCTACGCTCAATACTGCTCTGTGGAGGTTAAGGGAAGACCTGTCATTGTCGTTGGTACAGCGTTATTATTCATATCGTTACTATGCAATTCACGGCTCAGCTTTCAGCAGTGGCAGTGGTGTGCAGAATGAAAGTGGAATATATCTTGCAGCGCAGTATCATCCCTTAAACTCGTTTACAATTGAAGGCTATACGGATATAGCATATTATCCGTGGCTGAAATATCGAATATCGGGTTCTTCATATTCTTGGGATAACTGTATTACAGCTACTTATAGTCAGCGGAAGTGGACATTCTCGCTACGCTATCGTGCTAACAGTCGTCAGCGCGATTTAACAATAGATGGTAGAAAACAGATGGCATGGCGCACAGATCAGCGCTTGAGAACTATTGCAGTATATAACTCAGAGCATTTAATGCTCAAGACCCAAGCAGAGGTCTGTCGTCTTTCCTTCGATAGTTCTTCTGCCGGATTTATAATATCACAGCAGGCAGAATATTCGTTTCTTGAGAGATTTAATGCCTATGCTATGGCAACTTACTTCGCAACAGATGACTATGATTCGCGTATGTATGCCCATGAGCGCACTACGCTTTACTCTTCTACGCTTTCATCATACTATGGAAAAGGCATTCGTCTTGCACTTATGTTTAGATATAATATCACGGAGCGATTGATGGCTATGGTAAAAGCAGGCCATACTCGGTATTTTAATCGCAATACTATAAGCAGTGGCGAGCGTACAATATTTTCTAATCGTCAAACGGATATTGACTTACAACTAAAGTTTAGATTTTGAGAAAGGGATAGTCTTTCGCCTAATACAGATTTATTCGTTGTGAATTAGGAACAAAAACAGAGCCTGTCAGGAATACTTCTTGACAGGCTCTGATAGTGTTTTCTATTACGATAGCATTTATGCTGCAGCCTCGGCACCCTTGTCAAATGCCTTGAGGTTAGCCTCAACAATCTTCTCTCCCTTACGGGCAAAGATTGTAGCAACGGCATTTCGCAGAGCATCAGCAGATACTATCTCAATGTATTTTGCAGCCATTCCAAGCAAGACAACGTTGGCACTGCGTATTGAGCCTGCTTCCTTCGCCACGGCTTCAATGTCAAGTTGTACTACGTTGGGCAGAGATGCCAATTCCGCAAACAGAGCCTCCTCGTCGGGATAGTTTGGTATGTTGACAAAAGGCTTGTTGCTTGTTACGATTACGCCGTCCTTTGAAAGGTATGGCAGATAGCGCAGAGCCTCCATAGGTTCCATGGAGATGATGACGTCAGCCCCTCCCTTTGGTATTAGGTCGCTATATATAGTCTCCGTTGACAGGCGGAGGTTCGACTGTACGTCGCCACCGCGCTGGCTCATCCCGTGAACCTCAGCTTGCTTCAGGTTTATGTCAGCCTTGGTTGCTGCCTCGCCTATTATCGTTGCGATAGAGAGAATACCTTGTCCTCCAACACCGCATAGTATAATATCTTTCTTCATTATTGTTTACTGTTACTGTTCTGCTTTTGCTGCTTTTGCCTTTTCTCTTGCGTGGCGGGCAGCTGTCTGTATGCACTCACGACGTGGAATGATTACCGATACGCCGTTGTACTCTATCTCCTCGCGTATGGTGCGAGTAATCTCCTCCATGTTCTTCGGAAGAGGTACAACCACGCGAACGTGTTCTGGCTCTACACCCAGTCCGAGACAGATAGCCTCAAACTTGTTGGTACCGGCAGAATCCTGTCCGCCTGTCATGCCCGTTGTGAGGTTATCTGATATCACAACCACGATGTTTGACTTGTCATTGACTGCATCAAGCAGACCTGTCATTCCTGAGTGAGTAAAGGTTGAGTCGCCAATTACAGCGATAGAAGGGAATAGACCGGCATCTGCTGCACCCTTAGCCATCGTAATGGAAGCACCCATATCAACGCAACTTGACAGAGCCTTGAATGGTGGCAGTGCGCCAAGTGTATAGCAACCGATGTCGCCGAAGATACGGTGGTCGGGATATTCCTCGGCAACCTTGTTGAGCGCGGCATATACATCGCGATGACCGCAGCCCTGACATAGCTGTGGTGGACGGCCTGCAAGGTTCTTTGCCGGAGCCATCAGCTGTGGTGCCTCTACACCAAGTGCGGCAGCAACGCTGTCAGGTGTCAGTTCGCCAGTGCGTGGCAAAGCACCTGTCAAGCGACCTGTTACGATGTAATCAGTGCCAAGCAAAGCTTTAACATCTTGCTCTACTACTGGCTGGCCATCCTCTACTACGAGTAGCTTGCTACTCTCTTTGGCGAGCATCTGCAGACGCTGCTCAGGCAGAGGATACTGTGACACCTTTTCTATGTTATAGAGTGCACGTTTCTCTTCAGGCAACTGTGACAAAGCTTCCTTAACGTAGTTATATGCAATGCCACATGCTATGATGCCAGTCTTCTCTGCCTTGTTGGAACCATCGGTATATTCTGATTTATTGAATTCCGACTTGTTTGATGCCATCTGCATCGCCTCTTGTTTTTCGATCAGCGCGTCATACTTTTTACGGGCTATGCCAGGTAGCAATACCCACTGATCTTCTGACGGACGCATGGCATTTTGTGCTTTCGGCTCTTTTACTACGACACCTGCACGTGAGTGTGCCAAGCGTGTTACTACGCGCAGTAATACTGGCTCTTTTATTGCTTCAGAGAAGTCGAATGCCACCGACATCATGTCATAAGCCTCCTGCTGTGTGGAAGGTTCAAAGATTGGAATCATTGCAAACTTGCCATAGAAACGCGAGTCTTGTTCGTTCTGTGACGAGTGCATCGAAGGGTCATCAGCAGCAAGTACTACCAAACCACCCTCAACGCCAGTTATCGCGCTGTTAATGAAAGCGTCAGCGCAGACGTTCATGCCTACGTGTTTCATACAGACAAGAGCACGTTTGCCTGCATACGACATACCTAATGCGGCCTCCATGGCAGTTTTTTCGTTAGTACACCAGCGTGAGCGTATGCCGTGCTCTTTGGCATAGGCATTGGTCTGAATAAACTCAGTAATCTCTGTTGACGGGGTCCCTGGGTATGCATACACACCGCTTAATCCAGCATGTATCGCTCCGAGTGCTATAGCCTCGTCACCGAGAAGAAGTCTTTTTTCCATGTATTCTGTCTTGTTTATAATGTTGTTTGTATTCCCGTTATTTATAATGCACCTTTGGTTGAAGGCAACTGATAGTGGTATATATCGCGCTTTACTGCCATTCGGATAGAGCGTGCGAATGCCTTGAATATGCCTTCAATCTTGTGATGCTCGTTCTCTCCTTCGGCTTTGATGTTCAGATTCATCTTCGCTGCATCGCTGACGCTCTTGAAGAAATGGTGGAACATCTCTGTAGGCATTTCGCCTACCTTCTCGCGATGAAACTCTGCATCCCATATTAGCCAAGGACGACCACCGAAATCGAGTGCTACCTGACATAGACAGTCATCCATCGGCAGTGAGTAACCATAGCGCTCTATGCCACGCTTGTCGCCAAGAGCCTTGAGCAGACATTCGCCAAGTACGATGCCTGTGTCTTCTATTGAATGGTGCTCGTCAACGTGTAGGTCACCCTTGCATCTTACGTACAAGTCCATCATGCCGTGACGTCCTATCTGTTCGAGCATGTGGTCGAAGAAACCCAGACCTGTCTCTATGTCACATTTGCCCGTACCGTCAAGGTTAAGGCGTACCGTGATATCGGTTTCCTTTGTAGTGCGTGTTATTTCATAGATGCGTTCGCCGGCGAAGAGCAGTTCGGCAATCTTATCCCACGTCATGCCTTCCTTGCCGAGTATCAGCGATTGGCAACCGAGGTTATGCGCAAGTTGTGCATCGCTCTCACGGTCGCCAATGACATAGGAACCCGCAAGGTCATACTCTGGATTGTTGATATACTGGGTAAGCATACCAGTGCCAGGTTTGCGACATGGGTGGTTATCCTCAGGGAAGTGGCGGTCTATGAGAATGTTTTCAAACTCAATACCCTCGCCTTTCATGGTTTTCAGAATGAAGTTGTGAACAGGCCAGAATGTTTCTTCGGGAAAAGAGTCGGTGCCGAGACCGTCTTGATTACTAACCATGACAAACTCGAAGTCAAGGTTCTTGCGAATGAAACCGAGATTGCGGAATACCCCATCTACAAATTCCAGTTTCTCGAAACTGTCTATCTGTTCATCGGCAGGCTCCTTGATGAGCGTGCCGTCACGATCTATGAATAATATTTTTTTCATCAGTTAGGTAAGGTCAGTTTGTTCTAAGCCTCATTTGTTATATAATCAGAAACGTGCTGATTTTGTTTCATTTTCGCATCGCCGTATAGATAAAGCTGTACGAAGTTCAATGGTATGTGGTTTACCAGAAGCACTATCGCTGAAATCAAAGCACTGAAAATGAGTATCATTATCATGGCAAGTGATGAGATATGCACCTCTTCTCCGTTTAGCAGACTCTCCCTGAAACTTTCCGTATAAGCTTGAGTGAATACATATTCAGGAAGACGTAATATTAGTGTTACAACGATAGTTATAAAGTACGTGAGTAGGGTCACTCCCATATATTTTAATGTGTATTTACAACCATTCTTGTATGATTTCCATATATTGCGCAGGGTTATTTTTCTGTCTTCTATCAGAAATTCAAAAGCGGAATAAGTTAAAGGTTGTATTGCTGCAAATAGTGCTATAAAAAGCAAAAGAAATATGGGCATTATTAAAATTGTCAGCATGAGGCCCTTTAATCCGCAAGCCGAACCCACGGCCAAAAAAGCTCCTAATGTCAGCATGCAAACTAATGTCATTATCATAAATATAGCCATGAATGGCAACATACGTTTTACCATGCGGTTGGTACGTTTCTGCGTGATTATCCAGTGCTTCCCCGTACCAAGTTTGTTTGCTGGCGGCTCTACACCCATCATGCGCCTGTTGTAAAGCATCAGACGTCCGTCGGCATAAAGGAAACATAGCATCATAGCTACCATGATAAGGAATAGAAATACATATCCGAGCATAATGTCTGATATCTGGATAGTAGTACCATTAGTTATTGTAACGCCCATACGCAGCATACAGACATTAAACAGCATTGATACTACAGATATGATAATACAGTATGGTAGCATGATACGGCATAATGGTTTCAGGTTCTTTGCAAAGAACCTGAAACCATCTCTTATACATGCTACGTATGATCTTTCCTTATATACGTTCATGACTTATTTCTTTAGCGATTCTATAGTCTGCTTTAGCGTAGCAATCTTCTCCAGCGAGTCGGCCTCTTTCTTGCGCTCCAACGCTACTACGGCTTCGGGGGCATTGGCTACGAAACGCTCGTTCGAGAGTTTCTTCCTAATTCCCATGAGGAAGCCCTCAAGGTGCTTCAGTTCTGCTTCTGCCTTTGCCAGCTCTGCCTCGGTATCAATGAGGTCGCCCAAAGGTATGGCATACTCGCGTGTGCCGATGAGGAAAGAACTGGATCCATCGCCCTTCTGACTTACGTATCGTATTTCGCTAAGTCCTGCCATTTTGCGTATTATACAGCTGAGGTCAGCTTCTTTCGTCACATCATCGCCAGCACCAGCTATTACCTCAAGTATAAGCGGTTCGCGTGGACCTATATTCTTAGACTGGCGTACACCGCGCGCTCCGGTGATAACCTGCTTGGCTTCCTCAAACTGCTTTAGCAACATCTCCTCAGTCTCGCTTGGCTTGTCTTGCTTAAACACAGAAACCATCAGCGACTCTCCATCCTTACGGACGGCAATGTGCTGCCACAGTTCCTCGGTAATAAATGGCATGAAAGGGTGTATCACGTGGAGCAGTTGGTCAAATATATCGAGTGTGGCATCAAATGTGGCACGGTCGATAGGAGCCTGATATGCAGGCTTTATCATTTCGAGATACCAGCCCGAGAATTCGTCTGTGAAGAGCTTGAAGGCTGCCATCAGTGCCTCGTTAAGGCGATAGCGTGAGTAGTCTTCGTTAATTTCGGCATATACGGCCTTTACTTTTGCCTGCATCCATGCTATAGACTTTTTGTTCTGCGTAGGCTGTTCCATATCCTTCACTTCCCATCCCTTTACCAATCGGAAAGCATTCCACATTTTATTGCAGAAGTTCATGCCCTGTGCGCAGAGTGCGTCATCATAGAGTATGTCGTTGCCGGCTGGTGCTGCGAGCATCATTCCCATACGCACACCATCGGCACCATATTTTTCTATCAGTTCGAGCGGGTCAGGAGAGTTACCGAGCGATTTTGACATTTTTCTGCCGAGTTTGTCGCGTACGATGCCGGTGAAATATACGTTGCGGAAAGGTATCTGCTTCTGATACTCGCATCCAGCCATAATCATGCGTGCCACCCAGAAGAAGATGATGTCTGGACCAGTAACGAGGTCGCTTGTAGGGTAGTAGTAGTTTATCTCCTCATTGCCAGGGTTGTTGATACCGTCGAACAGTGATATAGGCCATAGCCATGACGAGAACCAAGTGTCGAGCGCATCCTCATCGCGCTTCAGCTGGTCGGCAGTGATGGAAGGGTCAATCTCCTTAGCCTTCTTGAGTGCCTCCTCCTCAGTGAGTGCCACTACGAAACGCTCCTCGCCCTCTGCTGTCTCAGGTAGGAAATATGCAGGTATGCGGTGTCCCCACCACAACTGACGTGAGATACACCAGTCCTGTATGTTCTCAAGCCAGTTCTTGTATGTGGTGACATACTTGTTTGGATAGAACTTCAGTTCTCCGTTGAGCACAGGAGGCAGTGCTATGTCTGCCATGTGCTGCATAGAGAGGAACCACTGCTTGCAGAGGCGTGGCTCTACTGCGGTGTCCTGGTTACGCTCAGAATAGCCCACCTTGTTGTCGTAGTCCTCAATATGATCCATGAGACCTGCGTTCTCAAGGTCGATGGCAATCTGCTTGCGTACTATCATGCGGTCCAGACCTACGTACATGCCTGCAGCCTCGGAAATGGTGCCGTCAGGGTTGAAGATGTCTATTGTCTCAAGGTTGTGGGTCTTACCCAGTGCATAGTCGTTGACATCGTGCGCAGGTGTTACTTTCAGACAGCCCGTACCAAACTCAATGTCCACATAGCGGTCTTCTATTACAGGGATGACACGACCTACCAGTGGCACGGTAACCTTGTGACCACGTAACCAATGGTTCTTTGGATCTTTCGGGTTGATACACATGGCGGTGTCGCCCATGATGGTTTCAGGACGTGTCGTTGCCACTACGGCATAGTAGCCTTTCTCGTCCTTGTGGACTACTTCGCCTTCTTCACCTGTCGTTACTATAGGGTTGACATCTGCGTCTGCCACGTAGTATTTTAGGTGATATAGTTTTGATTTCTCTTCTCTGTATATCACCTCCTCGGTTGAGAGTACGGTCTGAGCCTTCGGATCCCAGTTCACCATGCGCAGTCCGCGATAGATGTAACCCTTGTTATAGAGATCTACAAACACTTTCAGCACAGACTCAGAACGTTTCTCGTCCATGGTGAATGCTGTACGATCCCAGTCACATGAAGCACCGAGCTTACGCAGCTGTTTCAGTATGATACCACCGTGTTCCTCTGTCCATGCCCAAGCGTGCTCAAGGAACTGTTCGCGCGTCAGGTCGCGCTTTTTAATTCCCTGCTGCGCAAGTTTGTTGACAACCTTTGCCTCAGTAGCAATGGAGGCATGATCGGTGCCAGGCACCCAGCAAGCGTTCTTTCCGTCAAGACGTGCCTTACGGATAAGGATATCCTGAATGGTGTTGTTGAGCATGTGACCCATATGGAGCACTCCTGTTACGTTTGGTGGTGGAATGACTATGGTGTATGGTTCGCGACCGTCAGGCTTGCTCGCGAATAGTTTATGGTCTGTCCAGTACTGATACCATTTTTCCTCTACGTCTTTCGGAGAATATTTGCTTGCTAATTCCATATCGTTATGTTTTTTGTATTCTTCTTTGTTTTTGAACTGCAAAGTTACTGCTTTTTATTGGATTATGCAAAAGTTAGGTGTTTTTTTTCTTAACCTGAATAATTCATAGAGTTGTTTATAGAGTTATTCACCTCTCTGATGTGTGCCTGTTTTTTTTATTGTTTCAACAAAAACATTATGACATGAAAAAATAGTTTTGAATGGAATCTATCGACTGAACGGTAACGTGGGATAGTAATTGACAATTGGAGTTTTCTCGTCTTTGGTGTAACATTTGTGTTTTTTTTTGACAACTTTATTAGCAGAATTTTGTAACTTTGCACTCAAGATAATGCGTAACTATATCATGCTTAAATTATTTGCGGGGGATGAAAGATATTAAAGACGAAAGATATATGAAGAGAATAACTTTAGGATTACAGGAAATTTCAACTAAGGAGATCACTGATGAGGAAATACTGTTGAAAATCAGCCATTATGATGAATATACTCGTGATGTTCGCAGACATCTGCATTTCTATCCAGAGGTAGGAGGCTATGAGACGGAAACGGTCAAGTATCTGAAAACAGAACTTGCCAAGATTGGTAATTTCGAAATACATGATGTGCCTGGCAGTACTGGGTTCTTTGCTATCCTCGATACCAAGCACGATGGCAAGACCATCGGTCTGAGAACAGATATCGACGGTCTGGCTATCAAGGAAAGCAAGGTGAATGGTGGAGGCAAACCGAAGCCTTTTATATCCAAGAATATAGGAATATCGCATAGCTGTGGGCATGATGGTCATATGTCTGTCTTGATGACGAGCATCCGAATCATCTACGACCTGCGCGACCGTCTATCAGGTAAATATGTATTCATTTTCGAGGAGGGAGAGGAAAACAACACTGGCATTCACCCGATGGTGGCAGCACTAAAGAAAATTCACTTCGATGTCATCTACGGTTGTCATCTCGTGTCGCATATACCTTGCGGACAGATATACATCAACGAAGGCTCCATTACGACTGGTATGGCTATGCTTTCGTTGCGGGTGTTCGGTAAGAGCGGTCATGCCTCCCGGCCCGATATGACTGTGAACCCCATCTTCGCGGCAACTAATATTCTGAATACTGTCTCCATAGCTTGGAACAATCAGCGTGACATTACGAAATTTGTGACGCTTGGTGTGACTCAGTTCCATGGTGGTGAGACGTGGAACGTAATACCAGACTCTGTCTATATCGGGGGGACACTACGTTTCTTTGACTGGGATGCAGGCGTGAAAGGTGTTGAACTGGTGAAGAAAGTGGCAACAGATGTAGCACATGCTCACGGCTGTAATGTACGTTTTGATGAAAACATGAAAGCATTAGTGCCACCAGTAGAAAATGATGCGCATGTGGCAGCTTTCGCTCGTCTCATGGTCAGCCAACTCTACCCAGGACGGGTAACTGATAATTCTGCCTGCAACTGGTATGCCTCTGAGACTTTCGCACTATATAATCAGTTGGCTCCCACTCTATTCGTGTTGGTTGGCGTGCGGAACCCAGAACTTGGAACAACTGCAGGTCACCATACAGCAGAATTCGACTTTGACGAAGATTCCATGCAATATGCCATCGGCTCAATGGTAAAGTTTGCTGTCAGTTATTAGTGTTGCATTCCTGCCGTGTGCTGTCAGCCTACGATGATAAAATCTGCTGACCCGCAATATCGTATCGTTTGTCAACAGTCTTGGGTTAGTATTTGCACTACATTCCCACAGGGTTTGTCGGATGCGCCGATAAAGATGTAAACAATGAAAACAAAAAAACTGCAAGAAGTGTGTTTGCTTCTTACAGTTTGGATTTTTTGCGGAGAGAGAGGGATTCGAACCCCCGGTACCTCTCAGTACGTCGGTTTTCAAGACCGATGCAATCGACCACTCTGCCATCTCTCCTAATAAGTCTTTCGACTTACAAATGGATGAGTGATTTCTCATTTGCGAGTGCAAAGGTATAAGTTTTTTTTGAAATGACCAAATTTTTTAGTGATTTTTTTATGAAAAGTTGCAAATTAAGTGCATTTTGTGTAATTTTGCATATAAATAACCCGAATTTTATAGAGAAAATTGTTGATATGATATATCCAAATAACTTTGAAGCAAAGATAGGTTTTACGGAAATACGACGAAAATTACAAGGCAACTGTTTATGCACGCTTGGTTGGGAATTAGTGAATGAAATGGGATTCATGTCTGTTCCTGAAGATATAAGACGGTCATTTGCCCAATTAAGAGAGTTACGTCGTTTAAAGGAAAATGAAGAAGAGTTACCCCTTCAGTATATATATGATATAAGGTCAAGTATAGTGCGCCTGAAGTTGAAAGGTACGCATTTGGAGGAGCAGGAACTTTTTGATTTGCTTCGTAATCTACAGACGGTACATGGCATACGTAATTGTCTGAATGGGAACAAAGGAAATGGTTTGGGTGATGACAGCGATAATAAAGGCGTAGAACAGGAAGAAAGCGAAGAACAAGTGAATGAGTATCCTGCATTATGGCAGATAGTAAAAGATGTAAACTCATATCCCAATATAACGCGTCGAATATCATCGGTGCTTGATAAATTCGGACATATAAAAGATTCTGCTTCATCAGTATTATTCCATATTCGTATGGAGCAGAAGAAAATGGTAGGTAGTGTATCTCATACATTAAATTCTATACTTAGGTCAGCTCAAGCAGAAGGTTTCGTTGACAAGGATATTACTCCTACCATGCGTGATGGACGTCTGGTTATTCCTGTTGCACCAGCCATGAAACGTAAGATACAGGGCATTGTACATGATGAGTCAGCATCAGGAAAGACCTTATTCATAGAACCGACGGCTGTGGTAGAGGCTAATAATAGGATTAGAGAACTTGAAGCAGAAGAAAGACGTGAAGTAATACGCATACTGACAGAACTAAGTGAAGAGATCAGACCACATATAGATGGAGTGCTGGAAGTGTTGCATTTTCTCGGAATTATTGATTTCTTGCAGGCAAAGTCGCAGCTTGCAGAACAGTTTAATGCGATAGAACCGCAGGTGATTGATAAACCATGTGTGGACTGGGTGCAGGCCGTGCATCCGCTATTGAAGGAAACACTTGATAAACAAGGAAGAGAGATCGTTCCGCTTGATGTGACACTAAAAGGGAATAAGAGTAAGGGAGAGATACTTGTGATATCAGGTCCTAATGCTGGAGGTAAGTCTGTATGTTTGAAAACGGTAGGCTTGCTACAGTATATGGCGCAATGTGGAGTTAGCGTGCCTCTGAAAGAGAATAGCACGATGGGTGTGTTTGGTAATATCATGATAGATATAGGTGATGATCAGAATATGGATGATGATTTGTCAACATATTCATCTCATCTTACTAATATGAAGATGATGATAAAAAACGCCGATGCAGCTACGTTGTTATTGATAGATGAGTTTGGTACAGGCACCGAACCCCAGATTGGTGGTGCTATAGCAGAGGCTGTGTTGGGACAGTTTTGGAAGAAAGGCGCATGGGGAATTATAACTACGCACTATCAAAACCTAAAGCACTTCGCTGAAGGACATCCTGGTGTCACCAATGGTGCAATGCTTTATGACCGCCATGAGATGAAAGCGTTGTTTCGCCTTGAGACAGGACGTCCTGGATCTTCATTTGCTATTGAGATAGCTCGCAAAATAGGACTTCCTGATGAAGTGATACGTGAGGCTTCGGATATAGTAGGTCAGGACTATATACAGAGTGACAAGTACCTGCAAGATATTGTGCGTGATAAACGTTATTGGGAGCAGAAACGTCAGACTGTACATCAGCGCGAGAAAGACATCGAAAGGACTATTACGCGTTTTGAAAGTAGTGTAGAGGAAATAGAATCAGAACGTAAAGCCATATTACGACGCGCTAAGGTGCAGGCAGAAGAACTGCTACGTGAGGCTAACCGACGCATAGAGAACACCATACGCGAGATACGTGAAGCAGAAGCAGAGAAAGCGGTTACGCGCAGGTTGCGTGAGGAAATGGCTGAGTTCCGTGAGGAGGTAAGTGATATAGATGCAAGTGCCAAGGATGCAGCAATTGAGAAGAAGATGCAACAGATACTTGCACGTCGTGAGCGGGAAGCAAAGCGAAAAGAAGAACGTCAGCAGAAGAAGCAACAACCTGTTATGTTGCAAAATGCTGAGACTGCAACTGATGCAAAACGAGTGTCAGGTGATGAAGTTATAGAAACCGTGTGTGAAGGTAATTATGTAAAGATAAAAGGTACAAAAAGCGGTGGCTACATAGAAAGTGTGCAAGGTAAATATGCAGTTGTTGTTATTGGTGATATGCGCACGAAGATGCCACTGAAAAAACTGGAGCGCGCGGAAGAATACAAGGAAGATAATAGAACTACGATGCTGAGAGTACCAGAAAGTAGTCGTATGACACGTAATGTTATCGACGAGCATCGCAATGGCTTCAGTCAAGAAATCGACGTACGTGGTATGCGTGGTGATGAGGCATTACTCAGTGTACAGCGTTTCGTAGATGATGCGATACTCATTGGCGTTTCTCGTGTGAGAATACTCCATGGTAAGGGAAATGGCATATTACGAATGTTGGTGCGTCAGTATCTTGAAGCTTTGCCTAATGTAATTTCTTGTAAGGATGAGCATGTGCAATTTGGTGGCGCAGGCATTACAGTGGTAGAGTTGGGATAAATATATTATAACATGAGTATGCACTGATAATATTGTTATATATTGGATACAAGTAGTACGATATTGCAGGAGAGGTTGTATGGAAAAAGAAAAATTCAGATTAAAGAATTTGCAGTTGGTATGCAGTAAAAGTGAACTGGCTGCCATACCTAAGGGTAAGCAGATGATTAACACGATAAATGCTTTCTCTTATAATAATGCTCGTAAGGATGCAGCATTTGCAAAAGCTCTGCGCAGTTGTGATGCGCTGGTGCCAGACGGTATGAGCATTGTAAAGGCATGCAGGTGGATTGATGCTGACTGCAAGCCAAAGGAAAGAATAGCAGGTTGGGACTTGTTTACTTTTGAAATGTCGCGACTAAATGAGTGCGGTGGCACTGTGATGTTCATGGGCAGTACGGATGCGGTGCTTACACTTATTAAGGATCGTGCGAAAATAGAATATCCTAATATAAGAGTATGTACTTATAGTCCACCATATAAAGAAGATTTTAGCGAAGATGACAACCGCAGAATTATAAATTCGATAAATACCTGCAATCCAGACCTGTTGTGGATTGGTATGACAGCACCCAAACAGGAGAAATGGGTCATGGCACACTGGTCAGAACTTGACATACATTGTCATTGCGGTACGATAGGTGCTGTATTTGATTTCTTTGCTGGTACGACAAAACGTGCTCCTCTCTTTTGGCAGCGCCATGGATTAGAATGGCTTTATCGTTTCATAAAAGAGCCACGTCGTCTGTGGCGCAGGTATATATTGGGGAATGTGCGTTTCCTCTATTATATGTTGTGTGAGTGTATATTGTGATATTGTGCTAAGTGTTGTTCTACGAATTGCTTTACCTTTTCGCTTTTCAACTTAGTTATTAACTCTTTTTCAAGATGTCTGTAATGCTTTAAGGCTAAGTCATGTAGTCCCAAAGCTGCAAGTGCCATGAAGATAAGAGTCTTGTGGCGGGATTCTGTATTGATGGTATTGCCAGTTACATCTGAATAGGAATTTACAAAACGTTCGAGCGTTGCTCTCTCTTCAGTTGTAAGAGATATGGCATTAAGTTGTTTATTCCATGCTGCTTCAATCAATGGCTGGAATTTATCCATTATACGATAGTGATGCTTGCCATTGCCGCTGAAGTTGATAACCTGTAGATATTCTGGTTTTATGTCAAGTGTCGTGACAGCCACAAGATTGGAAACACTGACTACGACCTTTCCTCCTTTTTTCCCTTTAGTAGTAACCAAATGTCCTTCTATGCCCTTGAAAGGTCCGTCGATGATGCGTACTTCGTCGCCTTGTTGTATTTCTGGTTGTTCAACATCGGCAATCGGAGCACCGTTTTGATATAGAGATACAAGACGGCGAAACATATTCATTTCCCTATCAGGTACGGTCATAGGCTTACGTTCATAATTACCATAGCTTTTTCCAAGAGCAACGCCAGGACGATGATAGAGTAGGTGAAGACGCGGAATGAAACGTATGTCGTCTTCTATCCTATGTCTCTCACCGCGTATGAATACATAGTTGAAAGTCAGCATACGACTTTTGTTTTTTTTGCCTTCGCTGCTTTCACCGGCTTTAAGTAGTGGAATAAACGTTTCTTGGTCCAGACCTTCAATTTGTTCCTTGATAGCATCAGTCATAAAAGGTGCCTGTGCCACATACCATTGTAGCTTCTCCATTTTTGTTTATTTCTTTGTTTTTGTGAAGCGCAGTGTCGTAAAAGAATATGGTTGGAGTTGCAGTTTTACATCATTTTTAAACTCCTTTGTCGAAGTCTCGTTAGTCAGCCATTGGCGTTGACGGTCTGGTGAAACAGGTGACGCCATAGTAGTTATGCAGACATTAGCATCGTATCCGTTAGGATGCTGCATGGTAAAATCTATATTTAGTGGCAACAGACTTACGAGTTTTACTATTATGTCACCGGTTTTGCTATCAATGACAACTGACTTGTCAAATCGTTCACTCAATGCTGCAATGTGGTTATTGCGTCCGTTGGCATCTTGGTAGTCAAGTGAAAGGTCAGAATATACATAGGTGTCGCCACTGTTCTGTCCGAAGGCACGTTGTACGTAGTAGTTGGCCGTTGGCTTAATTTCCGTATTGTTAAAGTATATGAGGTCAGGATTCCAACTGGTATGCTTGTCTTTAGCTAGCAGCGGAGCGTATGACGACATTACTACCACATCAGCATTACGTTCCAATCCCGTCATGTAGGCTGCCTCGACGAGGGCATTGCTTACATTATTTCCCTTTGAAGCCCACTCTCCCAAATAGACCTTTGTACCCTCGCGGTCGTAGCGGTCGTAAAAGTCGCGGTGGTGGAAGTACCAACCAGGAGTGTTATAATAATGTTCGTCAACAATGGCAATGGACTTGTCCTTTGCCTCCTGCCATCCATATTCGTAGTCGGAGCCCTCCCAGAAAGGTCCTACTGTACCTATAATTGTTATTTCAGGGTGAGTTTTTTTTACACCTTCAATGAGGAAACGGTAACGCTCCATGAATACGTCGCCCAGCAAATCCTCATTGCCTATCCCGAGATACTTCAGATTGAAGGGCTTTGGATGGCCAGCCTTTGCTCTGATGGCAGCGAGTGATGAGGTACGGCTGTCGCCGTTAGCCCACTCAATGAGGTCAAGTAATTCTTGTAGATAACTCTCCATTGTGAGAGGCTTTCCATTATATATATAAGGTGAAGGTTGGCCTTTTAGGTCGCGTTCGAATGGAATACCTCCCTGTTGTCCGTTACCGCCTACAGAAGAGTTCTGACATGGTACGCCTGCTGCCAATACGGGCAACGGCTCAGCACCGATATCTTCACAGAACTGAAAATACTCATAGAACCCCAATCCTCGTGTCTGGTGATAATGCCAGATGTTGAAATCTGACTGTCTTTCCCAGAGAGGCCCCACGGTAGCTTGCCAATGATAGATGTTGTCAATGCCGTTACCATGGGAGGCACAACCACCAGGAAAACGCACGAAACGCGGATGCAAATCGGCTATAGCTTCTGCCAAATCGCGTCGAAGACCATTTGCGTGTCCCTTGAAGGTATCGTAAGGGAACAGAGAAACGAAGTCAAGAGCCAGTGTGCCAATCTCCAAGGGTTGAATTTCGAGTTGAGCATTGGTCGCATCAAAGCGTGGGATTAACGTTGTAGTCTGCTGTTTCCATGCGCCTGAGGCTTTTATAGTTGCCTGAGCAAGCAGCTTTCCGTCAGAAGTGAGGCTCACTTTTACAGATCCTTTGCCCTTTAAGAATAAGGAAAGACGATATTTCTCTCCTCGTTTTACGGCGATACCGTCCCATCCTTCGTTGACGAGGCTGGCACCAGTCTGTGTGGTGTTGAGCAGAGCGTAGTGTGGATTGTTTGAATGGATAGGATTATCGGTCTTGATGTCGCATGACATACCTTCTCCTGTTATATGCCATGCAGTCATGGCATTCCATTCGTTGCGGTCGCGAGAAGAATATTCAAAATCACGGTTTTGTATCAGTTCTGCATACAAACCGCCATCGGCTGCATAGCTGATGTCTTCAAAAAACACTCCCATAAGATTGGGACTGATAGCCTTTCTGTCATCCAAATTGATGTTAAGTCGTGCGCTTACGCCAGAAACAGCATCCTTTAGCCATTCACCAGTCTGTACGTAGTTTTCTTGTTCCCATGCAATGTTTTGATCAGCAAGTCGTTTGCGGTCGAGTAATCGCTGGAAATCAGCGTAAGGTATGCGAATAATATTGTCACGTGTGGCATTTTGTTGCCATTGTTTCCGTGTCTTGAACTCTGTCTCAGAGAGGGTAGGGTAGTCCTGTGGCTTCCACAAATCGAGACGTTGTGTCTCCGTCAGTGCAATGTCGCACCCATTTGGGTCGGGAATGAATGAGGCACGGTAAGTCTTGCCATCGTATTGTAATACGGGGTAATATAGTTTTTTCTGTTTACCCCATGGACCATAATCGCTTGAAAATAGAGTGTAGTCAAGATGTGTCCAGTGCTGTCTGTCAATGGAATATGCTATTTGGAATGGCATCTGACCATCTTTAATGTCGGGACGTATATATATGGAGTCAGGGTGATTAGCCATGGCAGTAGTGGTGGCCGTGAGCATTAGGAAAAGTAGTAAGTGTCGCATTGTACGATACAATTTTCGTTTATTATTCATAATTAAGCGTTGCAAAGGTACAAAAGTTTTTTTAATCACGCAAATTTTTCTTTTTTTGTATGATAGTAAAATTTGCGGATTTCCTTTGGTCGTTTCGGCGAAAGTTTGTAACTTTGCACGCATTATGAATATGATTTATACCGTTTTACTGCTTATAGGCTCTAATATTTTCATGACGTTGGCTTGGTATGGCCACCTGAAACTCAGTGAGATGCACATTACTGACTCCTGGCCTATATGGGGAATAATACTTTTTTCGTGGATAATAGCTTTGGCAGAGTATTCGCTTCAGGTACCAGCAAACAAGATTGGTTTTGTAGGTAATGGCGGTTCGCTGACTCTTATGCAACTAAAGGTGATACAGGAGGTGATTTCACTGATAGTGTTTACTATTATCGCTGGCTTTATGTTTCGCGGCGAACAGTTACATTGGAATCATCTTGTTGCATTCTGTTGTCTTATTGCGGCAGTGTATTTTGTTTTTTTAGATGTGTAAAATGACGAGGAGAATATAGACAATATCACATGAAGAATATAATAGCAAAGAAACTTTCTCTTTCTGTAAAAGGCATTGCAAGCACTATAGCTTTGTTGGATGAGGGCTGCACTATCCCTTTTATAGCAAGATATCGTAAGGAGAAAACAGGTGCGCTTGATGAGGTGCAGATAGGAAATATTGCTCAGGAATATGAGAAACTGAAAGAACTCGTGAAACGTAAGGAAACCGTACTTAAGACAATCACGGAGCAAGGAAAACTGACTGATGATTTGAAGAAACGCATAGAGGACTGTTGGGATTCGGTAGAATTGGAGGATATATATATGCCCTACAAGCCGAAACGTCGTACGAAGGCTCAAGTGGCGCGGGAAAAAGGATTAGAACCATTGGCAAATATCTTGCTATTGCAACGAGAGCGAGAGCCAGAACGCGTGGCAGAGAGATACGTTAAGGGAGAAGTCAAAGACGTAACAGCTGCATTGAAAGGAGCACAAGACATCATAGCAGAGACGATAAGTGAGGACAAAACGGCACGAGAGAGATTGCGTCATGCGTTTGAGCGTGAGGCATATATAGTATCTAAAGTGGTTAAGGCGAAGAAAACGGAGTCTGAGGCGGCAAAATATTCCGACTATTTTGAGTTTGAGGAACCGCTACGACGTTGCAGTGGCAACCGCTTGTTGGCTATGCGCAGGGGTGAAGCTGAGGGCATATTGAGAGTATCAATAGAGATAGATAACGACAGAGCTATTGAAAACCTTGACAGACAATTTGTTCATGGACGTGGGGAGTGTCAAAGGCTTGTGTCTGAGGCTTGTGAAGACGCTTACAAACGCTTGTTACTTCCTTCAATAGAAAATGAGTTTGCATCCAAATCCAAGCAGAAGGCTGATGAAGAAGCCATCGGTGTGTTTGCTGAAAATCTGCGCCAGCTGTTGCTTGCTGCTCCCTTGGGACAAAAGCGCACGATGGGCATAGATCCTGGCATTAGAACTGGATGCAAGGTGGTTTGCCTTGATGCCCAAGGCAACTTGCTATATCATACGGTGGTAATGGCAGTAGGAGATAGGGCTGACGAGCCTGCTACAGTGCGAAGACTGCGAGAGATTGCCAAACGTTATGACGTGGAGGCAGTGGCTGTAGGCAATGGCACGGCATCGCGCGAAACGACAGATGTAGTGAAAAAAGCGGAGCTGGGCGTGCCATACTACGTAGTGAGTGAGGATGGAGCATCAGTATATAGTGCTTCGGCAGTAGCCAGAGAGGAGTTCCCGAATGAGGATGTCACCGTGCGTGGAGCGGTAAGTATAGCCAGGAGATTGATGGATCCACTCGCAGAACTTGTGAAAATCGACCCCAAATCAATTGGTGTAGGGCAGTATCAGCACGATGTTGACCAATCGCAATTGAAAAATAGTCTGGACCGAACTGTAGAGAGTTGCGTGAACCAGGTAGGCGTGAACCTTAACACAGCGAGTGTTCATCTGCTGACATACGTCAGTGGATTAGGCACTACATTGGCTAACAATATAGTGGAATACCGCAAAGAGCACGGTGCATTCACCTCGCGAGCATCGCTGAAGAAAGTCCCGCGCCTTGGCCCCGTAGCATATCAGCAGTGTGCTGGATTTCTGCGAATACCAGAGGCTAAGAACCCGCTTGATGGCAGTGCAGTGCATCCAGAAAGTTATCCTATTGTGGAGCGGATGGCTAAGGAACAAGGGTGTACTGTGAAGGAACTTATGACGTCGGCAGAGAAGCGCAAGAATATCGATCTGAGCAAATACGTGACGGCTGAGGTTGGTATGCCAACACTGACTGATATAATGAAAGAATTGGAGAAACCGGGCCTCGATCCTCGTGCGGAGATTGAGACATTTGAGTTTGACCCAAACGTGCATACCATTGATGATGTAAGAGAGGGAATGATGCTTCCAGGTATAGTGACAAACATAACGAAATTCGGAGCTTTCGTGGATATTGGAGTACATCAAGATGGTCTGGTTCATGTTTCGCAACTGGCGGATCGCTATGTAAATGACCCAGCAGAGATAGTACGACTTCATCAACACGTCATGGTGCGCGTCGTAGAGGTAGATAAGGTGCGCAGACGTATCAGCCTGTCAATGAAGACTGCGTGAAGGCATTCTGATTATTCCGTAAAAGCTATCTGATTACCTCGTAATGTGATAGCGATTACAGGGTAATCAGTATGTTATTACAAGGTAAAAGCATAGCTTTTACTGAAATATGTTATAAGGCTGAAAATAAGATAGATACATCACGGTTAAAGATATAAGAAGATGACAAGGGAAGAAAAGGTATTGACATATTTGCGTGAGCATGAAATTCCATTTACGAACTATAATCATCCAGAAGGCAAGACGATAGAGGAGGCAAAACGTTGGTGGAAGGACGATGGGTCAATGCACTGTAAGAATTTGTTTTTCCGTAATCACAAGGGTAACAAGCATTATCTTGTTTGTTTTCATTGTGACAAGGAACTTGACATACACTATCTTGAACAACGACTTAAGGCATCACTACAATCTAAAGGACTCCCCTCATGTGGCAAACTGTCGTTTGCATCGTCGGAGCGTATGATGAAGTATCTTGGATTGGAGCCAGGAAGCGTCTCTCCGTTCGGCCTTATCAATGATGAGGAACACCATGTATATTTGTTCTTGGATGAAGATATGAAAAAAGTTCCCTTACTGTCGTTTCATCCTAATGACTGTAAGGGAACTGTAGTTATTAGACGCGAGGATTTTGAGCGCTACCTCGCGCTTGTTGGCAATAGTTACGAATATCTCGCTTTTTAATCTCTTCGGTTACCAAGTATGCGCAACAGGTAGATAAAGAGGTTTATGAAGTCGAGATACAAAGTCAGTGCGCCTACCAAAGCCAGTTTTTGTGCTCCTTCATCGGCAACATCCTGGTCAATGAGCATGTTCTTTATCTTTTGAGAGTCGTAGGCAGTAAGTCCTACGAAGAGCAGTACTCCGATATAGCTTACAATCATCTGCAAGCCTGATGACTTAACGAAGATATTGACCACGGTAGCTATAATGATTCCTATAAGAGCCATCATCATGTATTTGCCAATAGAAGTCAAGTCGGTCTTGGTAGTATAGCCAATAAAGGCCATGATGCCGAAGGTTGCAGCGGTGATGAAAAATACCATGCCTATGCTTTCCATGGTGTAAACCAAGAAAATAGATGACAAAACGGCACCATTGATTACGCTATAAGCCACAAACATCAGCGTGGCTGTAGTCAATGACAGACGGTTGAGCATGCCTGAAATCATAAATACCAATGCAAACTCTGCTATAATCATTCCCCAGAATACAATCTGATTGCCAAAGATCGTAGAGAGTATGGCTGGTGAACTGGCTACTCCATAGGCTGTGACGCCAGTTATCAGCATAGCCATAGTCATCCATGTATATACTTTCTGCATCAGTGCAGGGAAGGAGGATGTAGGTGCCCACGAACGGCTATCGCCGTACTGGGTGTTTACTGCACGGTCAAATTCTCTGTATTCCATAGTTTTTTACGTTTTTAGGGTTGTTTCTTTTTTGTATCTATTTCGATTCCTTTGCTGTTATTGTCAGCGTGTTGTCGTTATTTTTATCTACAAAGGCTATGCCACCTTTCTTCAGTTTTCCAAACAATATCTCACGCATCAGCAAAGGATTGAGCATTGATTGCATCACTCTGTCCATTTCGCGTGCGCCATATTGCTTCGTGAAACCTTTTTCCAACAGTAGCGAGTGTGCTTCGTTTGACAGTTCAAGGACAACGTTTTTGCTTTTCAGTCGTGACTCAAGTTGGCGTAGCTTCTTGTCAAGTATCATGCTGGCCATGGTCTTATCCATATCGTGGAATACTACGGTGCCTGACAAACGGTTAAGAAATTCAGGCTTGAAAGTTTTCTTAACCGTGGTAAGCATAGCATCACCGCGTGTTGTAGTACCAGAGAATCCCACAGTACCCTGACTTGCATATTGTGCTCCAGCATTGCTCGTCATTATCAAAATGACGTTTTTGAAGTCAGCTTTGTTGCCACGGTTGTCTGTCAGTTTCGCATAATCCATTACCTGAAGGAGTATGTTGTATATGTCAGAGTGCGCCTTCTCTATCTCATCAAGCAGCAGTACGCAGTTAGGTGTCTTGCGTATGGCGTCAGTAAGCAAACCGCCATCTTCGTAGCCTATGTAGCCAGCAGGTGAGCCTATGAGTTTTGCTACGGTATGTTTTTCCGTATATTCGCTCATGTCGAAGCGTATAAGTTCTATGCCGAGTTCTTGTGCCAGCACTTTGCAAACC
Organism: uncultured Prevotellaceae bacterium; assembly: GCA_946534585.1. Classification (GTDB taxonomy): domain Bacteria; phylum Bacteroidota; class Bacteroidia; order Bacteroidales; family Bacteroidaceae; genus Prevotella. Next base: position 78,977 of record CAMNCV010000130.1, on the reverse strand, counting down.
TCTGTTTTACCTACACCCGTAGGTCCGACAAATAGCAAACTCGCCAGTGGTTTGTCGGTGTCAAGCAATCCTGCCTTTGACATCTGTACGGATTCTACTACGCAGCGAACAGCTTCATCTTGTCCGTATATTTGATTGCTTATGCGCTCTGACAGTGTTTCGAGCAACTCATTGCTATCTTCTGACAGCGCTTTGGCATCTATCTTGCATACTTTTGACAGAATGTCAGCAACCAGTGTCTTGTCAATGAATTGCATACGTTTCTGTCGAGGATTACCATTGCGTGTCAAAAGAGGATGCAACTTGCGGTAAGCACCTGCCTCGTCAATAATATCAATGGCTTTGTCTGGAAGGAAACGGTCAGTTATCAACTGACTGCTTTTTTCCACTGCATAGCGTACGGCTTCCTCTTTGTATTTCACTCCGTGAAATTTTTCATATGAAGGAAGCAGACCTTCGATGATTTTTATAGTCTCGTCATTTGTAGGTTCCTGTATGTCAACTCGTTGGAAACGGCGCACTATGCCTTTGCTACGCTCCATATAACGGTTGTAATCTTGGTATGTCGTGCTGCCAATGAACCGTATTGTGCCATCTTCAAGATAGGGTAGAAGCATACTTGAAGCATCCATAGAACTGTCGCCTATCTGCCCCGCTCCTATCAGGTTGTGTATCTCGTCGATATATAGTATGCTGCCAGGTTCTTTGCTTACACCTTCAAGCACAGCCTTCAGACGCTTCTCAAACTCTCCGCGAAGCTGTGAACCAGCCAATATCGTACCTAAATCGACAGAGTAAATCTTTGTATTCTTGAGTATATCAGGCACGTCACCTGCTTCAATCTTTGCGGCAAGACCATAGACAAGGGCGGTTTTTCCGACACCAGGTTCACCTATATGCAATGGATTGTTCTTTTCTTTGCGACAAAGAATCTGTACTGTGCGTTCGATTTCTTTCTCGCGTCCAATCAGTGGATGTCTCTTGTCAAAAGTGTCGTTGATACAAGTTACGAGTTGTCGCCAGCCATCCTGCAACATTTGGCTTGTTGCCATGTCTTCGTTCTCTTCCATCCAACTGGCAATATCTTCCTCTGTATATGTCCTGATACTCCCATGTCCACGATGGTCTTTACTGTCATAAGCCTCGCTGAACAATGCCAATATGCGTGCATCATCCTCTCCAAAATATTTGTGTAGTACGTATCCTGCTACCGAGTCGTCTAATTTTAATATTCCACGTACCAAATGTGGGATATTTATATCGTTGTTGCCAGAGTAGCGAGCAGAGTTCTGTGCCTCTTCAAACATCTGGTGCATTTGCAGTGACACTTCAAGTGTATAGTCTTCGCCTTCATCTATTACATCGAGAGTATCAATGTGCTTCTGCAGTTCAGAACGCATATCACTCGGATTTACCATGGCTTGTTTTGCCATATCATTGAAAGGCTTCTGCACAGTCATTCCCACCAGCACCATTTCTGGAGTGATGAATTCCATGCGCTTTTTGGTTGCCCAAAATGCTGCGTAACTTACAGCAGCTTCTGACAACTCAGAAAACCCAAACTTCTCCATTCTCGTTATCTCCTTTCTTTTTATGCTAATTCCACAGTGACTTTCAAAGGGTGATTTTCTAATTTTGCCATCCTTGAGGTTTTGTTGGCTTTGCTTGCTGCTATATCAAGAGTATATGTTCCAACAATAGCACTTCCCTCATGATGTACTTTCATCATTAAGGATTGCGCTATGCTTTCGTCTTTTCTGAATACAACGCGTAACACCTTAACGACAAAGTCCATGGGGGTGAAGTCATCGTTGTGGAATATGACATTATATTGACGTGGCTCCTGTAGATGAGTCTGCACTTTTCCACGCTTGCTTGTTTGTGTTTTTGCCATGTTATTTGCTGAATTCTTTTATACGCTGCTCCTCTGATAACTTACAGATAAGCAGACGTCCGTCACGCTCAGCTACGATATAGCCAGTAAGTCCCTGAACGACGACTTGGCGGGCACCTTCTACGTTTATTACACAGTTAGAGGTTTCAAATGTCTTTACGTTGTCGCTGATTACAGCGTTGCTGTTCGCATCTTTCTTCGAAAGTGTATGTAAAGCGCCCCATGTGCCAAGGTCTGACCAACCGAAATCTGCTGGGAATACAAAAATTTCCTCTGCCTTTTCCATGATAGCATAGTCAACAGAGATGTTCTCACAATTGACATATCTTTCGTTTATTACCGTTTGCTCTTGTTCAGTGCCAAAAACATCAGATATAGACTCGAAGATGTCGTTCATCGCAGGTTGGTACATGCGGAATGCATTTACTACAGTGTTAACATTCCATACGAATATGCCTGCATTCCAATAGTAATTGTTATGCTTTATGTATTCTTTTGCTGTTGTCAAATCAGGTTTTTCACGGAAAGAATCCACACGATACAGTTCTTTATTGCGCATACTCTGTGCTGTCATATCTGCACAAATATAGCCATAACCTGTTTCTGGGCGTGAAGGTTTCATGCCAAGAGTTACGATTGCATCAGTTTCGCTGGCAAACTGCAACGCACTTCGTATCACACGCTGAAACTCTTGCGTGTTTAATACTACATGGTCGCTTGGTGTGACAACAATGTTTGCATTTGGGTCTTTAGCCTTAATGCGATGGCTAACGTATGCTATGCAGGGTGCTGTGTTGCGACGGCATGGTTCGCTGAGTATGTTCTTTTGTGGAATATCTGGAAGTTGCTCATGTACTTTGGATACGTAGTCCACATTGGTTACTACCCAAACGTTCTCTGCATCACATATTCCGCAGAAGCGGTCGTATGTGAGTTGCATCAGTGAGCGTCCTACCCCGAGTACGTCAATGAACTGTTTTGGATTATTTTCTGTGCTCATTGGCCAAAAGCGACTTCCTACACCGCCTGCCATGATTACTAAATGGTTCACGTTACTATGTTTTTTGTGTGTGTTTGATTAACCCAAATATTTAATAAGAATCTTTGCATTGCCGCTGTCGCGAAGCTTAGCAATTGACTTTTCGCGGATTTGTCTTACGCGTTCGCGTGTCAGACCAAGTTCATCGCCTATTTCTTCTAATCCTTTCTCTGGACAACCTATGCCATAGCATTCGCGTATTATGATTATCTCACGTTCCTTTAGTACTCGTGTTAATACAGCATTCAATTCTTGTGCCATAGACTCATGGTCAACGGAGCGATCTGTACGAGAATCATCACCGCTCGCCATGACATCAAGCATACAGTTTTCTTCGCCATCCTGAAAAGGTGCATCGATGCTTACGTGATGCCCATCTGCCATAAGGCTTTGTCCTATCTTTTCCTCATCAATATTTGTGGCTTCTGACAATTCTCCTACGCTTGGATGACGTTGGTTTTCCTGCTCAAACTTGTTTATCTCGTGGTTTATACGATTAAGTGACCCTACCTGGTTAAGTGGCAAACGAACTATGCGACTTTGCTCAGCAATGGCCTGCAAGATACTCTGACGTATCCACCATACTGCGTATGAGATGAATTTGAATCCGCGTGTTTCATCAAATTTTTGTGCAGCTTTGATAAGTCCTATGTTTCCTTCGTCGATAAGGTCTGTGAGTGATAGTCCTTGATGCTGGTATTGTTTTGCTACTGATACGACAAAGCGCAGGTTGGCGGTTACTAACTTGTCTTTGGCACGCTCGCCAGCAGGACCTCCTTTTTTAATTAGCTGTGCAAGTTCTATTTCCTCATCAATGGTAATAAGTGGCGCACGACCAATCTCTACAAGATATTTGTCGAGTGCCTCACTGGAGCGATTTGTTATGCTCTTTTGAATCTTTAACTGTCTCATTTGTTTCCTTTTGTATCTAAGTGCACTGTTTTTCCTCTAAAATAACGAAGAAATAATGTTTTTATTATCCTGATGTGAAAAAAAAATGAAAATAATAGTGATAAGATTGTTTTTTATCAAGTTTTATAAGAGGTGAAAAGGGAACAGTACTCAATTTCTGTTCCCTTTATTGTTATTTCTTTTTATTACAGTTCCCTTTGTTTTCTGTAGGTGCTTTTTTCTTGTGAAGTGATATCTTGTCCATTGTATGGTGCTTGAAACTTTCTTCTGCGTTGATACATTGGTAAACCTTTGTTGCAGACATGGATTTGCACATTTTTGCATGATATGAAGACTGAATCTTGCGCATTTGCATGTCTAACTGATCTTTCTTTGTTATCAACTGTTCCGCTTCCTTGTCATTTCGTGGCATTGTTTTTGCGTATTGACGCATTTGCTTAAACAGAGGTCTTTGCTTCTGTTGCATTTCGCGAAAAAGAGGGAAGAAGATTTTTGCTTCCTGTGGTGAGAGGTGGGCTTCCTTTGTTATGTAAGCCTCCTGTTCTTGTCTGAATTTCTCAGGATCAAACTTCTTCTGTTGTGCGTGTATAGTTAAAGCAAATAACAGAATAAATATTATTTGGAATAGTCTTTTCATTCGCTATATATGTATTTTGTTGTTGTTAATTCTCACTTAAGTACATATAAATATCGTCGTTGTCTATCATTGCATACGTCATACAATCACTGATGTATTGGTCTGACAGATTGTCCTGTTGCGTTTCGGCTAATGATGTGACATTTTCACTCTTTGTCGTAGTCTTGAATGATAGCCATCCAGTAGTTACGACGATACCAGTAAGACATGCTGCAACGAGGTATTTATACCAAGGCTTTATTGTTATAGTTTTGCTCTTGTTTGGAGTAGCTTTTGTCTTGTCTTGTCTTACATTGGAACTTTTGTAAGTAATATTAGACATAATTCGACTATCCAAAGTACCAAAGTACCCTTTAGGTACTTTGTATGCACCGTTGTCGATGTATGGTGAATTGAGTATGTCAAGATTGTTGTTCATTTTTTTCTCCTTTTATATTATGGACGAAGCGTAATATCAATGGTTTAATTATATAGGTGAAATAATTATATTATTTCTTTTAATTCAAAATATTTCTTTATTTTTTCTACGGCATAGTGGTAATTGGCTTTCAGACCGCCTTCGGATGTTCTGAGTATTTGGCTTATCTCTTTGTATGGTTTGTCATCAAAGTATTTTAATGAGAATACGGCTCTTTGTGCTTCTGGCAACGTGTCCACGGCTTCACGCAATAGTCTTTCTGTTTCGTCACCATCAAAATATTTGTCAGCAAAAGTTCCGCGTACTATGCTAATGTCAACATCCTGTTCTATGTGTTTCCGTTCTCGTCTGATGTGGTCGAGGGCTTCATTTACTGCTATGCGATGTAACCATGTGCTAATTTTCGAATCGCCTCTGAATTCTTCAATTTTATTCCATGCTTTAATGAAGGCTTCCTGTACTACATCATCAGCATCTTCATGTGTACCCACTATATGTCGAACAACCCAGTATAGTTTTTCACTGTACTGGGAAACAAGTTCGGAGAAGGCCTTATAGCGCGTTTCTTCTTTTTGTAGTCTGTTAATTAGGAGTCTTTCGTCAGTCATTTACTGAACGGAACTGTTAAAATCATCTGTTGGGTAGATTAACTCTCTTTGAAACGTTGCCAACCTTGATGAGAATAAGGCTTGTTTTATTCAAACTGGCATATTTACTTAAGTCAATCCTCGTTTCCGCGTTTTCTATTTTTATTGACGCTATTATACGACCTATTATATTATATATGAATAGGTTCTTTCCCGTTGCGCCAGATACAAACAACGTAGTTCCCTGTTGTTCTATTTTTATTTGGTTGTTATCTATTTCGCTCAGTTCAATACTTGCCGATGCAGTGCTTATGTATGCAGGGGCAAATGTTAGAATTGTTATGAGCGTTAATATTGTGAATAGATGTTTTGTCATAACTCAGTGGTATTATATCTATACATTATGCCACAAAGTTACAAAAAAAAAATAATATATGTACGATATAAGTGCTTTTTTATTGTGTAGGGATTGAAAAATAAAGTTTTTTTAACATCTCCGTCTAATTTCCGCACATATTATAGCAGTTGCGATTGATACGTTTAAGCTTTCTGCTGTATTGGAGTGTTGTGGGTACGATGGTATCAAAACCTTTTGTGTGAGTAGTGACTTGATTTCTTCGGAAATGCCATTTCCTTCGTTTCCCATAACGATTATTCCTTTTTGTAGCAGATTGGTATCGTAGAGATTTTCCCCATCAAGTGTTGTGCCAATTACGGAAACATTTATAAGTGAACTAATGAAATCTGTCAAATCAAGATAGTGTATATGTACTCTGGCGATACTTCCCATAGTAGCTTGTACTGTCTTGGGATTATAAGCATCAACGGTTGTTTCATTGCAGAATATATGTCTGATACCAAACCAATCTGCTGTGCGTATAATCGTTCCTAAGTTACCTGGATCCTGTACCCCGTCCAGGCAAAGACATAGTTCGTGTTGTGGTATTAAACGAAGTTCATTCTTGTTTGGTTCTTTTGGAAATGTAAATAATCCCATTACTTGTTGAGGGTGCTGTAGTAAGCTTGCTTTCCTTATTTCTTCTGGAGAAGCAATGACAATCTCTGTTTCAGTGGGAATGTTTGCTGTTGATAGCCAATCTTCTGTTGCTATTAGAGTTTTAGGGTAATAGCCAGATTTAATAAGGTCGCTTACACACTTATTACCTTCTGCAAGAAAAAGCCCTTCTTTTTGGCGGTGTTTTTTCTTCTCAAGACTATGTATCAATTTTATTTTGTTCTTGCTTAACTGCTGCGTCATTATTATATAATAAGGATAATTAATGTGACTTTGGTTAATGATAACTCGTTGGGATTTTTGTAATTAGTGAGTTGCTTAGTACCAAGAAACCTCCTTGTAATAGTTAATCGTCAAGCTCAGACAATTCAAGCCATCTCATTTCTTTTTCATCTAATTCTTCTTTCAGAATTGGGAGACGTTTGCTGAGTTCTGTTATTTTTTCAACGCTTATGTCTCCACTACTTAGTTGGTCTTCAATTTGTTTCTTTTCGTTTGTAAGCCTTTCTATATCAATAGTAATCTGTTCAAACTCCTTTTTCTCCTTATATGACATACGTCGCTTTTGTACAGCGTTGGGGTCTCGTGGTCCGTTAGCTTTTTTCTTTTCTTTATAGGTGTTGGAGTCGGTGTTAAGAACAGACGTAGGAACAGGCGAAGTCTTTTGCCATTCTCGATACTGTGTGTAATTGCCAGGAAAATCCTCAACCACGCCATTGCCTTTGAATACCAAGAGATGATCCACAACCTTGTCCATAAAATAGCGGTCATGGCTAACCACAATTACGCAACCGGGGAAATCCTGCAAGTATTCCTCAAGAATTTGAAGCGTTTTTATGTCAAGGTCATTTGTCGGCTCATCAAGAACAAGAAAGTTTGGATTTTGCATCAATACCCTACATAGGTATAGTTTTTTCTTCTCGCCTCCAGAGAGTTTATAGACATAGTTATGTTGCTGTTCTGGTGTGAAAAGAAAATGTTGCAAAAGTTGTGATGCTGTCAAGTGGCGTCCTTGCCCTAAATCTACGTATTCAGCAATATCACGAACGACATCGATAACTTTCTGGTCCTTGCGGAAGTCTAACCCATCTTGTGAATAATAGCCAAACTTTATGGTACTTCCAATGTCGAAACGTCCTTCGTCAGGCTGTACTATTCCTAAAAGCATCTTGATGAAGGTGGATTTTCCAGTGCCATTACCTCCTATGATTCCCATTTTCTCAAAGCGTGAGAAATTGTAGTAGAAATTTTCTAGAATAGTTTTCTGTGGGAATTTCTTGGTTATATATTGACATTCAAATATTTTCGAACCTATATATACATTAGTTGCTTTCAGCCTGACTTGCCGTTCCTCTATTCGCTGTTTTGCAATCTTTTCCAATTCATAGAATGCTTCTTCTCGACTGCGAGCCTTGTGTCCGCGTGCCTGAGGTTGTCTTCTCATCCACTCCAATTCTCTTCGGTATGTGTTATTGGCATGCTGTATATTAGCCTCCATGGCCTCTATGCGTTGTTGTCTCTTTTCAAGATAATAAGAGTAGGAACCACGGTATGTGTATATTGTTTGATTGTCAAGTTCTATTATGATGCTACATACATTGTCGAGGAAAAAACGATCGTGCGTAACCATCAGTATGGTCTTGTTTCCTCTTCGTAGAAAGTTCTCAAGCCATTCCACCATTTCCAGGTCAAGGTGATTTGTTGGCTCGTCAAGTATGAACATATCGGGATTAGAAATCAGAATACGTGCCAGTGCGACGCGTTTTTGCTGACCTCCGCTTAATTGCTTGACAGGCTGTTGCAAGTCTGTTATCTTTAACTTTGTGAGTATTTGCTTGGCTTTGAGTTGTGTCTCGTCATCAGGGGTGTCATTACTAAAGCAAGCACTCAGCACAGTGTCTGTATCTCGGAATTCAGGCTGTTGCTTCAGATATCCGATAGTAATGTCGTTTCTGTATATTATGTCGCCACTATCAGCATTTTCTTCTCCGTTAAGCATAGAGAGCAATGTTGTCTTGCCCGTGCCGTTCTGTGCAATCAGTCCAACACATTGTCCCTCTGCTATACTGAATGATATATTGCTGAAGAGAAGTCTTTCTCCGAAACGTTTTGTAACGTTCTGAACTTCAAGAAATGGTATCGCCATGTAAAATATTGTCTATGTATTCAAGTACCTCGTCTTTCCCCTCTTTCTTCTCTGCACTTGTAATGAAGTGTGGTGGGAGTTCTTCCCATTCCTCAAGCAGATGGTTCATATATGCCATGGCATTTTGTTTCGCTTTTACGCTTCCGAGTTTGTCAGCTTTGGTGAAGATAATAGAGAAAGGTACTCCGTTCTCTCCGAGCCAGTTGATGAAGTCTAAGTCGATTTTCAGAGGGGCATGTCGTATGTCAATAAGAAGAAAAACATTGACACATTGCTCGCGGTTGAGTATGTAGGAGTTAATCATACGGTTAATATCCTCCTGTACTTTCTTTGACCGCTTTGCGAAACCATATCCAGGCAAATCAACAATGTACCATTCTTCGTTGACTAAGAAATGATTTATAAGCAGTGTCTTGCCAGGGGTCGCACTCGTTTTTGCCAAGCCTTTCTTTCCCGTGAGCATATTTATAAGACTTGACTTGCCTACGTTGCTTCGCCCGATGAAGGCAAACTCCATCTTTGTGTCTTTGGGGCATTGCGACAACTTTGCAGCACTGATGGTAAATTCGGCTTTTTTTATTATCATCTTGTGAGAATTTTAGTGTGGGGTGGGGTAATATTATGAGTTTGCGTTAATCATCTCTTTAGCGTGTGTCATGGCAGCTTCTGTGATGTCAGAACCACTGAGCATCTGTGCAATCTCTCGTATGCGTTCTTCTTTGTCGAGTAGCCTCATGACAGATGTAGTTGCTTCCTGTGTCTCGTGCTTTTCTACTTTGTAGTGATGTGCTCCGCAAGCTGCAATCTGTGGCAGGTGGGTGATGCTCAAAACCTGTCGGTCGCTGTTCCCCATATCCCTCATTATTGCTGCCATCTGCTCTGCAATCTTACCACTCACTCCTGTATCTATTTCATCGAATATGATAGTAGGAAGTTTCACAGCACGGCTTATCAGTGCTTTAAGTGTGAGCATAAGACGTGCAATTTCTCCTCCGGATGCTACCTGTGCTACGGGACGCAGTGGCATACCTTTATTAGCAGAGAAAAGGAAGGCTACTTTGTCTTGGCCGTCATCGGCAAGTTCGCGTGTCTCAATGTCGATTTTGAATGTTGCGCTTGGCATACCCAAGGCAACTAATCGTGTTACGACATCATTCTGCAAGGAATCGACAATATCTTTGCGACTTTTGGAAAGTTTGTCAGCGTTTTTTTGTGCGGTGGTAAATAATACCTCCACTTCTTTTTCTTTCTTTATGATGTCATCGTCACTGCAATCCAGCATATCTATCGTCTGCCTCAGTCGTTCTTGCTCTTCAAGCAGTTCCGATATGTTTTCTTTTTTGTATTTTTTCTCAAGGAAGTAGATTTTGTCAAGTCGCTCATTGACGTAAGCGAGCCTTTCCGGGTCAAAATCTATTGCAGATGCCTCGTTGTTGATTTCCTGTGCAATATCTTTTAACTCTATAAGACTACTCTCAAGTCTGTCTGCCAATTCGCTAAGTTTGGGGTAGATTGGAACGGCTGACGATATCCGTTGCGTAGTTTGGCTTGTCATGAATACTATGCCATTGTCGTCATTGTTGAGCAAATTGTCAACTTCGTAAAGTGCTGATTTTATATCTTCAGTGTGTGTAGCAAGCTGTTGTTCTTCCTCAAGTTGTTCTTGTTCTCCGTCTTGCAGCATAGCGCTTTGTAGTTCGTCAAACTGAAAGCGCATAAACTCTTCATTGTTTTTTGCGGCTTCCGCAGCATTACGGATGTCTTCCAATTCTTTTTTGGCTTTATGGTATTCTTTATATGCCTTTGTATATTCATTCCTCACTTTAGCGTTTGCCGCAATGATATCTATCACCTTTAGTTGGAAATTATCCTTCTGCAATAGCAGATTTTGGTGTTGTGAATGAACGTCAATAAGCATCTCGCCAAGTTCGCGCATCTGTGTAAGCGTTGCTGGTGTGTCATTTATGAAACCACGGCTTTTCCCAGCAGCGGTAACCTCCCTTCTAATGATGCAACATGTATCGTCGTATTCGAAATCATTGTCGTCGAACCAGCGTGCCATACTGCTCTCTGATTTTGTTAACGTGGCGATTTGATTCATCCCAGAAAGGTCGAAAGTGGCTTCAATCATACATTTTGTAGCATCACCTTTTACGGCTTTCGGATCAGCTCGCTGTCCCAGCAACAGTCCTATAGCACCAAGTATGATACTTTTTCCAGCCCCAGTCTCGCCGGTTATTACAGAGAAACCAGAGGCAAAATCAATGTCCAGGGCATCGATGAGAGCATAGTTTTTTATATATAGGTGTTTAAGCATTTAGTTTTCTTTTATTTGATTCCATGAAGTGCTTTGTGAAGGGTTGATATTATAGAGCACGTCATAGACATTTTCTTTTTCCTTTGATGTTCCTTTTCCTTTGTAGATGTTGGCTATTTCATCTTTTTTGATGTCAGTCCATATCTGTGGTAGCAGACAACTTGGTCTGTTTTCGTGTGCAGTCTTTAGATTTGTGGTCAGTGAAGTGGAAATTTCTGTGCGCCCCCTCTCTACGTTGCTTGCCATTTCGTCAAGTCCCTTACGATAGTAATCGTATTGTAGCAGGCGTAGTGGTTCCATTGCGCCGTCAAGATAGTCGTTGATTAAAGCAAAGCGATTTTTACTGTTTTCGTATGCTTTCCATCCGGGATAGTCAAGATTCTGAGCATTGTTGGTGAGGTTCATGCAGTGTTGGAGTACATCTTCTCCTCCTTTGGATGAGAAACTGTCAAGGTCCCATCCTATTATCATGAGAGCATAGTATGCTACGAGAGCCGTTAATTGGTCATCGATAGCTTCTTCGTTAAATTCAATTTTGTCGAATTGATTGAATGTAAATACGAAGTCATTATCCTGAAATTGAAACAGAGTAGATGTGTATGTAGAGTTGTACACGGGTCTGTTAGCCTGTACCATACAAGTGCAAGTCCATGTTCCCGCATCTTTCTTGTACTCTTTTACAGTAATGTTGAAACTGCAGGTGATGCGTTCGTTTTCTTGAAATTTCAACGCAGTCCACTGTTGCTGATTGATAAACTCCTCGAGTTTCTCCTTCAGTTCGTCAAACACGGAATTTTCCGTACCTTGTATCTGAGAGTGGTTGATGTTGACTTTTGCATTTAATTCCTGTGCGCATATATAAGCCGACATTGCCCATGACATTATAGTCATGAGCAATAATCGTCTGAAGATGGTTCGCAACATCTCGTATTGTTTTGTGTTATGTCTTAATGATATAATCATAATAGCGTTCTATTGCCATTTGCTGTAGCTTCGCGCAGTCGTATGCGTGTGATAGCCTGTTTTGTGTCGAGGGTAAAATCGCCACTAAGCATCCAACTAATATAGCCAGGATCACGTCTGAGTACATCGGCAACAGCCCATCCCTTGTATTTACCGAAATTAAATTCCTCACGCATTCTCTCTGTACCATCAGGGTTGAGAAGGGGTTTACCGTCGGGGCCCATAAGTTTTCCCCATACTATTCGACCTGCAAAGTCAACCACTTTCTGTGGATTACTGATGGTATTGAGTATATCCATGTCGTTAGGCATCTGACGTTCTTCCTCCTCCTGCCTGCCAGGTTGGTACATATCAAGTTGTCCCTGCAGTACGCGGTAAGTAGCCTCGGTGTCGTTATCAGCAAGGTGTGCCTGAAAATCGTCTTCCATCTTCCTTCCTGTATAGAATTTGTAAGCAGCGGTAAGCGTGCGTTTTTCCATAAACCGGAAGATACGACAGGCATCAATCATGCGTGACTGACTAAAATCGAACGATATTCCTGCGCGCAGAAACTCCTCAGCAAGCATGGGTATATCGAAATTGTTGGAGTTGTATCCAGCAAAGTCACAGCCCTCAAAATCTGCTGCAAGGGTGGGAGCCAGTTGCTTAAATGATGGAGCCTGACTTACCATCTCGTCGGTAATATGAGTGAGTTCCTGTACCTCTTGTGGTATCTGACGACCAGGATTGACGAAATGATTTTCTCGTCGCTCATCGCCATTAGGCATCACTTTGATATAGCTTATCTGGATGATGCGATCTTTTGCGATTTCCAGTCCAGTAGTTTCCAAATCGAATACTATCAGAGGTTTGGTAAGATTCAGTTTCATTCGTCAGAATATGTATTGTTAATCGTTGATAAGCATAGGCATGATAAGCATCAGTACGTCTTCTTTCTCTGGTTGTACGCAAGGACGTATTACACCGGCACGGCTTGGGTCGCCCAGTTCAATCACTACATCTTCGCCTGTAAGGTTGTTGAGGATGTCAGTCAATGTCGTACCCTTGAAACCAATGGTCATTGGTGTTCCGTTGTAGTCACACATGATGTCTTCTTGTGCGTATGTAGCGAAATCTGCATCTTCTGCGAGTACTTCCATATTGCTTTGGCTCAAGCGTAGTTTTACCAGTTCTGTATTTTCGTTGGAGAAAGGCAGTATGCGCTTCAGTGCGCTGATGAGACTCTTGCGGTCAATTGTAATTACGTTGGGGTTATCTGTCGGTATTACGTTCTTGTAATTAGGAAATTTGCCCTCAATCAGCAGACAGGTCAGAATACCGTCAGGCAGGACGAACTCTGCATTTTTCTCGTTAAAGCGCAGTGTGACGGTACTCTCGTCCTCAGGACTAAGCACTGTGCGGAGCAGTGAAGCAGGCTTCTGTGGCAGGATAAATGAAGCGGGAAGCTCCGTATTGCATGTGAAAAGCATATTGCGTACGAGTTTGCATCCGTCGCTTGCAACTACGTTCAGGCATTCTTCGCGCAAATCAAAGTATATGCCGTTCATCACCATGTGGATGTTGTCAGTGGAAACAGCAAACAGAGAACGTTGTATATTCTGTGAGAGAGAAGCAGCCGTAAGTTTTGCTTCGGTGCAAGGTCCGCTGATGGTGCTGAGCACGGGATACTCGTCAGCACTCTGTCCAGTGATACGATACGAACCATTCTGGTAAACCATTCGTATGCTGTTGTCATTGGTGTCAACTTCAAAGGTCACAGGCTGGTCAGCCAGTTCCTTTACTGCTGAGAGCATAATTTTATTTGGTACGCAAAAAGACCCCTCGCCGTCGCAGTTGGTTAGTTCAAGTACGTATCTCAACATATTGTCGCTGTCGCTTGCCGTAAGCGTGAGTTGACCATTCTTAATCTCGAAAAGAAAACTGCCGAGAATGGAGAGAGAGTTCTTAGAACTTATAACCTTTGATAGCGAAGTGAGTTTGCTACTTAGCAGTGAAGAAGACAGTGTAAATCTCATTGTTATATAATTTATAATGTTTGTTTTATGTTTAGTATATAATATTTTGTTGGTAAAATGTTATGCAAAAATACAAAAAACATATAAATTGGGCAAAAAAAAACATAAAAAGTTTCTTAATTTATTATTTTTTTTGTAATTTCGCAGAAAAATTAGTTATAGCTTTTTAATATATTGAAAATAGAAAATGGAATTACAAGGGAAGATTATCGCGGTATTGCCAGAGCGTGGCGGTGTAAGCCAGCGTAGTGGTACAGAGTGGAAAGTACAGGAATATGTCATTGAGACACATGAGACCTACCCAAAGAAGATGGTGTTTGATGTGTTCGGTGCTGATCGTATATCGCGTTTTAATATACAGATAGGTCAGGAAGTTCTCGTGGCTTTTGATATTGATGCGCACGAATGGAACGGCCGCTGGTTTAACAGCATACGCGCATTTGACGTACGTCCTGTTGATCCCTCACAGATGGGTTCTGCACCAGCACCGTCAGCCCAGCCTTATAATGCTCCTACACAGGCAGCAACGGACGCTTCTGCACAGGCAGTATCCGCACCAGTGGCATCGGCCGCCGCTCCAACTGATACTGCTGCACAAGGAGATAGCGCAGAAGATTTGCCATTCTAAATTACTATAACGGAGCGAGGCATGTTCAAATAGTATTATTCTTAATATCCACCTTTTACCATGCAGGAACTCTCTGACTATAAGAAAAGGTTAAAGCCAAACATAATTGCGGAGGCAGAAAGAAGCTTCTGCGAGTATGGTATTCGTGCAGTCAAGATGGATGATTTGGCGGGAAGACTTGGTATCTCAAAGCGAACTCTATATGAGGTGTATGCCAACAAGGAAGAGGTACTGGTAGATGTAATTAAGAAAATGCTAGAAGAGCGCAGAACACAGATGCGTGAATTTGCAGAAAACTGTGACAATGTGTTTGACATACTTCTCGAAGTACTTCGCCAACAGGTAGAGTTCACTGCAAGAACCCATGCAGATTTCTTTAAGGATATAATACGATACCCAGCTGCCGAGCAGTTGTTTGATTCCTATAATAGTGGTCAGGAGAAAGCATCTCAGGACTTTTTTGTCAAGGGAGTGGAACAAGGTTATTTCCGTCCTGAGATAGATTATTATGTGTTCAGGATGATAACAATAGGCTCGTTGCGTATGATACGTACAGAAATTGCATACAAGAATTTTACTTATAAGCAGTTGCTTGTTAATTTCCTTGTTGTTATGATACGTGGAATATGCACGGATAAGGGATTAGTCAGGTTAGAAAACTTTATAAAGCAGTTTTATTAGAAAATGCCTATGCGCATATAGAAAGCCATATTGCAAACTGACACAATGTCGCCCATAAGGGCTTGTGGTTGTCAGAATGTCAAAAGAGAAATGTCAGTCGAGGATGACGAAATAGAAAATCCACGACTGACATTCTTGTATTATATAGGTAGGAAAAACGCATTTTTACTTAAAAAACTCATTTGATTAAGGTAAAAGCATAGCTTTAGCATTGTAATATGATTGCTGTTACATCGTGATATGATAGCGATGATGCAGTAAAAGCATATCAATTACAGTGTAATCGCTATGCTTTTATGAAATGATTTTGTGTTATTTTTTATTATATTGTTGATAATTAAAATGTTAGTATCTGCGCTATAATTTCGCTGTACAAAAATAAATGACATGTGTTTTCAAATAATTGAGTATATAGGCAGTTGCAAAAATCAAAATGAAAGTTAAAAGGCGGAAATGATAACAAAATGTAATCCCGCGGCGAGTATGTGAGTGTAAAATAAAAAAAGAAAACAAAATGCTTTGAAGTTAGAGAAAAAATTATTACCTTTGCACTATGATTAAATTGGAGAGATAGGGACTGTAGCAAACGGATATCTAAACATCAGAACAAATATAATGAAAAAACAACTCAAGAAAGTACTCGTGTTGGGCTCAGGCGCACTGAAGATTGGACAGGCGGGAGAGTTCGACTACTCTGGTTCGCAGGCACTGAAAGCCTTGCGCGAAGAAGGCATCAGCAGTGTGCTCATCAATCCTAATGTGGCAACAATCCAAACAAGTGAGGGCATTGCCGACAAGGTGTATTTCCTACCAGTAAACACCTATTTCGTTACTGAGGTGATAAAGAAAGAGCGTCCTGATGGCATATTGCTCGCCTTTGGCGGACAGACAGCTCTCAACTGCGGTACGGAACTTTACCAGACTGGCGTCTTGAAAGAGTATGGAGTTGAGGTACTCGGTACCAGCGTCGAGGCTATCATGAATACAGAAGACCGCGATCTATTCGTTAAGGAACTCAATAAGGTGGATTTGAAAGTGCCAGTGAGTGAGGCTTGCGAAACAATGGAGAGCGCTGTTGAGGCTGCACGCCGTATCGGTTATCCTATAATGATACGCTCAGCATATGCACTTGGTGGACTGGGTTCTGGTGTGTGTCCTGACGAAGAGAAGTTTAAGGAAATAGCCGAGAGTGCATTTACGTTTGCTCCGCAGGTGCTTGTAGAGGAGTGTCTGAAGGGATGGAAGGAGATAGAGTTTGAAGTTATTCGCGATGCTAACGACCATTGCTTCACTGTAGCGTCAATGGAAAACTTTGATCCGCTCGGCATTCACACTGGTGAGTCTATCGTTGTGGCTCCTACCTGCTCGCTGACAGAAGAACAGGTGAAGATGTTGCAGGATATAGCAGTGAAGTGTGTGCGTCACCTTAATATAGTAGGTGAGTGTAACATACAGTATGCATTCAATGCAGAGACCAACGACTACCGCATTATCGAAATCAATGCGCGACTGAGTCGCTCGTCAGCTTTAGCTTCAAAGGCTACGGGATATCCGCTTGCTTTTGTAGCAGCAAAGATAGCATTGGGCTATACCCTTGACCAGATTGGCGAGATGGGTACGCCTAATTCCGCATACGTGGCACCGTCACTTGACTATCTGATATGTAAGATACCACGATGGGACTTGACTAAATTCGTTGGTGTGAGCCGCAAAATCGGTTCTTCTATGAAGTCTGTAGGTGAGATAATGTCAATAGGTCGTACGTTTGAGGAACTGTTGCAGAAAGGCCTGCGCATGATAGGACAAGGCATGCACGGTTTCGTAGGCAATGACCATGTGAAGTTTGACAACCTTGATGAGGAACTGGCTAATCCTACGGATATGCGTATTTTCGCCCTTGCTCAGGCATTAGAGGAGGGTTATACCGTAGAACGCATTTATGAACTGACGAAGATTGACCCTTGGTTCATAGAGCGAATGAAAAATATTGTGGAATTCAAGCATAAACTTGAAGCCCTTAATTCGCTTGAGGAAATGACTCCGGAGATGATGCGCCAGGCTAAGGTATGGGGCTTTTCTGACTTCCAGATTGCACGCTTCGTACTGAAGCAGAAGGGCACAAATATGGAGAAGGAAAACCTAATGGTTCGTTCGCTGCGTAAGAAAATGGGTATATTGCCGGCCGTTAAGCGTATAGAGACCGTGGCAAGCGAGCATCCGGAACTTACTAATTATCTCTATATGACCTATGCTGTAGAGGGATATGATATCAACTATTTCAGTAATGATAAGTCGGTTATAGTACTTGGCTCAGGGGCTTATCGTATAGGTTCGTCGGTAGAGTTTGACTGGTGCTCGGTTAATGCTATAAATACTGCTCGTAAACTCGGATATAAATCGATAATGATTAACTACAATCCGGAAACAGTATCAACGGACTATGATATGTGTGACCGCTTGTATTTTGATGAACTCTCATTCGAGCGAGTGCTTGACGTGATAGACCTTGAAAACCCACGAGGTGTCATAGTCAGCGTAGGCGGACAGATACCTAACAACCTCGCGATGAAACTCTATCGTCAGAGCGTGCCTATACTCGGCACAAGTCCGGTAAGTATTGACCGCGCGGAAAATCGCGGAAAGTTCAGTGCTATGCTTGATCAGCTTGGCATTGACCAGCCAAAGTGGAGCGCGCTGACAAGCATGGACGATGTAAAGCAGTTCATAGACGAGGTAGGTTATCCAGTACTTGTGCGCCCATCATACGTGCTTTCGGGTGCTGCCATGAATGTATGTCATAACGATGACGAACTGCAGCGCTTCCTTGCTGCTGCCAGTGAGGTGAGCAAGGAGTTCCCCGTAGTTATCTCTCAGTTCATGCAGGAAACCAATGAGATAGAGTTTGATGGTGTCGCACAGAATGGTGAGATAGTAGAATATGGTATATCAGAGCACGTAGAGTTTGCAGGTGTGCATTCAGGTGATGCCACAATGGTATTCCCTGCCCAGCAGATTACTTTTGCTACGATGCGCCAGATAAAGAAGATAAGTAAGGCTATCGCTAAGGAACTCAACATCAGCGGTCCATTCAATATTCAGTATCTTGCCAAGGGTGGTAGCGTGAAGGTTATAGAATGTAACCTCCGTGCATCTCGTTCGTTCCCATTTGTGTCGAAAGTACTGAAACGTAACTTTATTGAAACTGCTACTAAGATAATGCTTGATGCTCCTTATCAGAAACCTGATAAGAGTGTGTTTGACATTGACCGTATGGGAGTAAAAGCCAGTCAGTTCTCGTTTAATCGTCTGCAGAATGCAGATCCCGTACTTGGCGTAGATATGAGCTCTACGGGCGAAGTAGGTTGTCTTGGTGATACTTATGAGGAGGCATTGCTCAATGCATTGATAGCAACAGGCTATAAAATTCCGTCAAAGGAGCGTGGAATAATGCTTTCATCAGGTGGCACGAAGGAGAAGGCTTCATTGCTTGATGGAGCACAGGCACTGCAGAAAGCTGGCTATACTATCTATGCTACGGAAGGAACGGCAAAATTCCTGGAAGCAAATGGCGTGAAGGCTACGGCTGTAGGATGGCCTGACGAGTCGCACACTAATGTGCCTAATGTCATGGATATGATACATGACCATAAGTTTGACCTTATTGTCAATATTCCTAAGGATTACACCAAGCGTGAGCAAACTAATGGATATAAGATACGTCGTGGTGCTATTGACCATAACATTCCTCTGATTACTAATGCAAGACTCGCTTCTGCTTTCATAGAAGCATTCTGCAAATTGTCAATTGATGACTTGCAGATTAAGAGTTGGCAGGAATACTAAGTGATAGTTTGCCACAAAGAAAAGGTTCATGGTAATGAGTTAATCTCATATCCATGAACCTTTTTTGTATTAAATAGTGTGCTATTTGTTAATTTTGTCAGCTTTTTGAATTATGTCGGGGGCGGTGCTCCAATGGGAATAGCCAAAGAAAACGAAAAGATAACATTGCTCTTCCACGCACGGTACACATCAGTACCTGAAGTCCTTACATTGTTACTTTTAGTTGTAAAGGTAACGTTTAATGCTCTTCTTTGGCGTCTTTTCAAACTCTTCGTTGTGAATCTCTATGTAGGAGATCTTGCAGTATGCAGGCTGCGTAGCATTAAGTTGTTCTAAGTTTTTCTTCATCAAATCCTCAACGTCAAGGCTACTCATGTTCTGAGCCGAGCAAGCATCAATGTCAGGGTGTACCAATGCAACGAGTTTCGTGTCACGCTGTACTACTATGCTCTCCGCAACCATGGGCAGGGAATTGAGTGCATCCTCTATTTCTTCAGGGAATATGTTTTGACCGCTTGGACCAAGTAGCATATTTTTTGAACGTCCCTTGATGTAAACATTGCCTTTACGATCTATAATGCCGAGGTCTCCAGTATGGTACCAGCCATCCTTGTCAATAGTCTGGCGAGTGGCTTCCTCGTTTTTATAATATCCGAGCATTACATTGAGACCACGAGCTAATATCTCGCCAGGCTCCTTGTGTGGATGCTTGCTGTCAATTTTAATCTCCATGTGTACCACCTGACGCCCACATGAACCTGCTTTGTGCGTTGTCCAGTCAGCGTAGGTTATGATAGGAGCACATTCTGTTGCACCATAGCCCACGGTGAATGGGAACTTGATGTCCTTGAGGAATGCCTCTACTTCCTGATTCAGTGCAGCACCACCGATAATTACTTCGTATAGACGACCTCCGAAAGCCTCATAGACTTGGTTTCGTATGCGTTCCTTGACTTTCGCTCCTATGATTGGTGTCTTCATCATAAGTTTTATTGTCGGTGTCAGTTTCGGGAAAACTTTCTTGCGTATTATCTTCTCAATGACGAGCGGTACAGCAATTATTATTATTGGCTTGACATCCTTGAATGCCTGAGCAACGACAGCTGGTGATGGCACTCGTGTCAGGTAATAGATATGACAGCCGCTCATAAATTCCTTGATAAACTCAAAAGCCATACCATACATGTGAGCCATTGGCAATATTGATATGGTGTTGTCGCCAGGGTGCAACTCTTTGTCAAGGACTTCTGATGCAAAGTCAAGGTTTGACCACATTGCCCTATATGGAATCATTACACCTTTAGAAAAGCCTGTAGTGCCAGAGGTGTAGTTGATGAGACATAGCTGTTCTGGACTTTCTTCCTTGTAATAGTTTACAAATTCCTTGCGGAAGTATTTTGGGAATTTTTCGCCGAAGAATCTGTTAAGGTTTTCACGTGCATTGGTAAGTGCTTCTGAACGCGAAATCATTAGAGAGTAGTCAAGTATGTTAATAATTCCCTCGAGAGCGGGCATTTTATCTGGGTCTATCTGCTTGGCTACCACATCGCCTACAAAGAGCAGACGGGCTTCAGAGTGATTAACTATGTGGTGTATTTGGTCAGCGGTAAACTCATGAAGTACAGGTACGGCAACAGCACCGTATGTAAGTGTGGCGAGAAAAGCAACAGCCCAGTTGCTCATGTTGCGTCCACATAAAGCTATGCGGTCGCCTTTGACAACTCCACTGTTTTCAAACAAGATATGAAGTTTCTCAATCTTTCTTGCTACATCTTGATATTGCAAAGTTGCACCCTTATAATCTGTAAGGGCGTCGAGATTCCAGTTGCGTTTAATGCTTTCTTCTATCTTTGCATTAAAGCTTGATATTTGTTCCATGTATTAGTATTTAGAATGAATGCACATTTTTTCTTATAATGTGCAAAGTTAACGTTTTTTCTGCACACTAACAAATAAATATGTGCAATTATTTGATTAAACAGCAAAATATTACGTAATTATGCTGATTTTACGTGTTTTTTTGTTAACTTTGCAACTAAATTGGTGTAAATCGCATTTATTAGTATGGCATTTTTCGGAATTTTCGGTAAGGATAAGAAAGAAACGCTTGATAAGGGTTTGGAGAAAACCAAACAGAGCGTTTTTGAAAAAATAGCACGTGCTGTGGCTGGTAAGGATAAGGTTGACGATGAGATACTCGACAACCTTGAAGAGGTTCTTGTTACAAGTGATGTAGGAGTAGATACTACATTGAAGATTATAGAGCGTATAGAGGAACGCGTTGCACGAGATAAATATGTGTCAACAGCAGAATTGAATAAGATACTACGTGAGGAAATCGTTGCTCTGCTTGCTGAGAATAATACTCAAGATAATGAGTCGTGGAGCCTGCCATCTGATCATAAGCCTTATGTAATACTCGTTGTAGGAGTAAATGGTGTCGGTAAGACTACAACAATAGGAAAATTGGCTTATCAGTTTAAGGAGGCAGGGAAGAAAGTGTATCTTGGTGCTGCTGATACCTTCCGCGCTGCTGCAGTGGAACAGTTGGTTATATGGGGAGAGCGTGTTGGCGTGCCCGTAATAAAGCAACAGATGGGGGCTGATCCTGCCAGTGTGGCATTTGATACTTTGTCCTCGGCAAAAGCAAATGGGGCTGATGTGGTTATCATTGATACAGCTGGCAGATTGCATAACAAGGTAAACTTGATGAATGAACTGAAGAAAATTAAGGAGGTGATGAAAAAAGTTTTCCCAGAGGCTCCTGATGAAATAATGCTCGTGCTTGATGGTTCAACAGGACAGAATGCTTTTGAGCAGGCAAAACAGTTCTCAGCTGTTACGCAGATAAGTAGTCTGGCAATTACAAAACTTGATGGTACAGCAAAAGGTGGTGTCGTTATAGGTATAAGTGACCAACTGAAGGTACCAGTGAAATATATAGGACTGGGAGAAGGAATGCATGATTTGCAATTATTCAATCGTAAGGAGTTTGTAGATTCTTTGTTTGGATAATGAAATATAGGATTGACATAATAACAATGGGATGCTCCAAAAACCTCGTTGATAGCGAAGGTCTTGGCAGATTGTTCCGTGACAAAGGGTACGACTGTGTTCTTGATGCCGAGGTTGTCAAGGGAAAAGTAGTAGTTATCAATACGTGTGGGTTTATTGAGGATGCGAAACAAGAGAGTATCGACACAATTCTACAGTTCGTTGAAGCAAAGGAACATGGTCAGATAGAACAACTGTATGTGATGGGATGTTTATCACAACGCTACAAGTCAGAATTGGAACAGGAAATACCGCAGGTAGATAAGTACTATGGTAAGTTTGACTATAAAGGATTGTTGAATGATATTGCCGAAACATACCCTGTAGCCGATAATAATTATAATACAGTAGAGAAAAAAAGAAAAAATAGCAGTCATTATTGCTATATAAAAATATCAGAAGGTTGTGATAGACAGTGTGCGTATTGTGCAATACCGATAATAACGGGGAAGCATAAGAGTCGTTCGATAGATGATATCCTTAAAGAAGTAAAGGAAAGAGTTGCCGATGGAGTGACGGAGTTTCAGATAATTGCACAGGAGCTTACGTACTATGGTTTGGATTTGTATGGAGAGCGCAAAATCCCTGAACTGATAGAGAAAATTGCACATATAGAAGGAGTAAAGTGGATAAGACTACATTATGCTTACCCCAATCAATTCCCGATGGATTTGCTACGAGTTATGAGAGAAAATCCGAATGTATGCAAGTATCTTGATGTGGCATTACAACATATTTCGACTTCTGTTCTCAGTAGGATGAGAAGGAATACGACTAAAGATGAAACAATAGAGTTTATAAATAAACTGAGAAAGGAAGTACCAGGTATCACGCTGCGTACAACGTTAATGGTAGGGTTTCCAGGAGAGACGGACGAAGAGTTTCAGGAGTTGATAGATTTTGTTAAGTGGGCTCGATTCGAAAGAATGGGAGCATTTGCTTATTCAGAGGAAGAAGGAACTTACGGCGCAGAACGTTATAAGGATGACGTAACACAGGAAATAAAGCAGGCACGACTTGATAAACTGATGCGTGTGCAGCAGAATATCTCGGCAGAATTGCAAGCAGATATGATAGGCAAAGAAATACTGGTAGTGATAGATCGTAAGGAGGGAGAATGGTATGTTGGACGCTCACAATATTCATCACCAGAAATTGATCCTGAGGTTTTGCTACCTGTAAATGAAAAAAAACTCATAAGGGGACATTACTATAATGTAAAGATAACAGGAGCAGAGGAGTTTGATTTATATGCCACTGTGATATAATAAAGTACAAAAACGATTAACAAAAGATGAATAATAAAGAGTTTATAGCAGCTTTGTCACAAAAGACAGGTTATAAGATAGAAGATACGCAGAACATGGTTAGGACTATTGTCTATGATATAGTAGATAAACTGACAGAAGGTGATGCTATAACGTTAAGCGGCTTGGGTAGTTTTGACGTTAAGAAACGTATGGAGCGTGTGATAACAAATCCTAGTACAGGACAGAAAATGCTTGTTCCACCAAAACTCGTTGTGAATTTCAAACCTGTTTCATCATTGAAAGAGCGTATAAAGGGTTAGGATGTTTAGATAAAGAATCAGAATAGTTAAATATGACTACAATAAAAGATATAGCGAAATTACTTGTTGCACAGCATAAGGTCAAAATTGATGAGGCAGAGAACTTCGTCACGATGTTTGTTGAGGTGATAAATGAGGGACTGTTGACTGACAGACAAGTGAAGATTAAAGGTCTTGGCACGTTTAAACTTCAGACCGTGAAGGAGCGTAGTAGTGTCAGTGTGAGTACAGGAGAAAGAGTTACTATTGGCGAACACGATAAGATTATATTCACCCCTGATGTCGTAATGCGTGACCTCGTTAATAAGCCTTTTGCACAATTTGAGACAGTCATTATTGATGACGAAACAATACTTGACGATATAGTATATGAAGGTAATTACCAAGGTGCAACTTTAGAAGATATAGAAAAACAGGAATTAACAGAAGAAAATAATATAAAAGTAGCTATGGAAACAAAAGAAAAAACAGAGAATGCCTCCATTGTCACAGGCAGGAATATAGAAGATGTCACTAACAAGGTGCAAGAAGAAGTACATACAGAAATTACTTCGAAGCCAAGGATTATAACTCCTTTAATGTATCTAAAAGGAGAAGATCAAATGACTGTTGTAGAAAATACAGCAGAAGAAACTTTGGAAGAAGTGGGGACAACGGTTATTTCTGAAGTCACAGAAATGACAGAAGATGAGACAAAACCTGAGGATGATAATAGAGAAATAGAGAAAGTGGAGAATGATACCGTGGATACAGAAATACAAAAAGATGTAGAAGAATCGGTTGAAGATGAACAGTTAGAGAATGAGGAAACAATAGAGAAAGTATCAGAAGAAGATGCTCAAGACGAGATTGTGTCGGATACAGAGGAAGAAAACGAAAATAACGGTACTGTGGAGGAGAGCAACACAAATAACGAGAAGGAGACAGATAATACGAAGGAAGAAGATGGTTCATCAGAGAATGTAGAGAACACAGAAGATAAAGAACAAGAATCTGATGATTTAGAAGAGAAAGAAAATGATTTAGAAGAGAAAGAAATAAATGTAGAGGAGAAAGAAGAAGAGGAAGATAAGGAAGAAGATGAAGAAGAAGACGATGACTATGACGATGAACCTGAATATTATGAGAATGATCACTCACCGATGTACTACTATCTTGTCGGTGGACTAATCGGTGCCGTATTATTCTCGTTGATAGGATATTATGCAGGAAGAAACGGATGGTTTAGGGGTAAAAATACTCAGAGTGTAGAACAGGTAGATTCTACTGTTGTGAGCAATGAGAATACTGTTGTGACATCATCTGCAGAGGCAGATTCTGTCAATGAAAATATTGCGACATCAAACGAAGAACAAAGCCAACGTGTGGATGAGAAAGAAGATAAAAGTGATAGCAAATCTTCTGAAATCTCAATGGACGAATACAATAAGAAAGATATAAGGGTAAGAACCGGAGCATGGAAAATAATAGGAACGAAGTGTGAGGTGACGGTGAAAAAAGGGCAAACTCTGAAGTCAATCTCTAAAGCTCAGCTTGGTCCAGACATGGAGTGCTATGTAGAGGTTTACAACGATAAAAAAACAGTAAAAGCTGGTGACGTGCTGAAAATACCAAAGTTAGCACATAAATAATAGCCGAGGTAATAATGACATTTGAGTTACAACATACAGACCCTTATAGTTCTGCGCGTGCTGGTAAGATAACGACAGATCATGGCGAAATCCTTACACCGATTTTTATGCCAGTAGGTACTGTTGGAAGTGTGAAAGCAGTACATTTTGAAGAACTACGCAAGCAAGTCAAGGCGCAAATCATTTTAGGTAATACATATCATCTTTATCTACGCCCTGGCTTGGATATTTTAAAGAAAGCGGGTGGTTTACATAAGTTCATAGGGTGGAAGAAACCTATGCTTACAGATTCTGGTGGCTTTCAAGTGTTCTCGCTTACAGGAATACGTAAGTTGAGAGAAGAAGGATGTGAGTTCAGAAGCCATATTGACGGCTCCAAACATGTGTTCACTCCCGAGAATGTAATGGATACGGAGCGTATTATCGGTGCAGATATAATAATGGCATTAGATGAGTGTCCGCCAGGACAAAGTGACTGGCAATATGCTCGTAATAGTCTTTCTATGACTCATAGGTGGCTCGATAGATGCATAAAACGTTTTAATGAGTCGGAACCGTTGTATGGACATGGACAGAGCCTTTTCCCAATAGTACAAGGATGTACCTTTAAGGATTTGCGTGAGGAGTCAGCAAAGTATATAGCAGATAAGGGATGTGACGGAAATGCCATAGGTGGACTTGCAGTTGGCGAACCTACGGAGGTGATGTATGAGATGGTTGAGGTGGTAAATAACATACTGCCAAAAGACAAACCACGTTACCTGATGGGTGTAGGCACTCCGTGGAATATACTTGAGAATATAGAGAGGGGAGTTGATATGTTTGATTGTGTCATGCCTACAAGAAATGGACGCAATGCGATGCTGTTTACGTATGAAGGTACAATGAACATGAAAAACAAGAAGTGGGAAGATGATTTTACGCCTATTGATCCTACAGGATGTGATATTGACAGGGTGACTACAAAAGCATACCTGCACCATCTCTTTAAGGCACAGGAATATCTTGCCTTGCAGATAGCAAGTATACACAATTTGGCATTTTACCTGCGTTTGGTTACAGATGCGCGTGAGCATATTATAAAAGGTGATTATACTCAATGGAAGAGAACGGTCATAGACAACATGACAAGAAGAATATAGTGGCTTTTTTGCATAAAGTAAAAAAGATTGTTATGAAGTTGCTCGCATTTCTCGCCCTTGCTGGCAGGAAATGCAAGGGGTTGTTTTCCTTGATAGGAATAAAGCGCCTTGACAGATATATAATAGTTAAATTCATTGGCACTTATTTCTTTGCCATATTGCTTATAATCAGTCTGGCAATAGTGTTTGACTTTAATGAAAATCTGTCGAAGTTTACGGAGTATCATGCGCCTTGGAAAGCGATAATTTTTGATTATTACCTGAACTTCGTGCCTTATTTTGCAAATTTATTCTCACAGCTATTTGTTTTTATTGCGGTAATTTTCTTTACTTCAAAGATGGCAGGCAACTCAGAGATTATTGCAATACTGGCTTCAGGCGTTAGCTTCAAGCGTTTGCTTAGACCATACATGATTTCGTGTATCTTTATTTCTGCACTGTCTTTTTATCTTGCTGCTTACGTAATACCCCATGGTACGGTAATACGACAGAATTTCGAATCGCTATATAAGAATAATAAAAAGAACACTTCGGCAGAAAACGTACAGCTTCAGGTAGATAAAGGAGTTATTGCATACATACAGCATTATGATAACCAGTTAAAACGCGGTTATGGCTTTTGCCTTGATAAGTTTGAAAACAAAAAACTCGTTTCCCACATGACAGCTACTGAAATACAGTATGATACGATATCAGATTCTAAATATCATTGGAAGGCGCAGAACTGGAAAGTGCGCGAGATGTCGGGAATGCGTGAGCACATAACCAGTGGTATGCAATGTGATACAGTAATTCAGATGGAACCAATAGATTTGGTATATTCAAAAGGACAACAAGAAACCTTCACTTCGCCAGAATTACTTGATTATATTTCAAAGCAGATAAACCGAGGCTCAAGTAATGTAGTGCAATATCAGGTAGAATACCATAAGCGTATAGCCTCAAGTTTTGCTTCGTTTATATTAACGATAATAGGAGCGTCACTATCAGCAAGAAAAAGGAAAGGAGGAATGGGAATGTATCTTGGATTAGGTCTTGCATTGAGTTTTCTCTATATACTGTTGCAGACTGTCTCTGCTACTTTTGCGATAAATGCCGATACTCCCCCGATACTTGCAGCGTGGATACCAAATATAATATTTGCTATAGTGGCATGGTTCTGCTATCGTCAGGCTCCAAGATAAGAAAAGGAAGAAAAAATGGAAGAAAACATAATATATTTTGATGAAACACTGTTGAATGACAACGTACTTGATGCCTTGTATGATATGCACTTCGACAAGTGCACTCCGATACAAGCAGCATGTATAGACCCTATTATTGAGGGACATGACATAATGGGCGTAGCTCAGACTGGCACGGGCAAGACTGCAGCATATCTGCTGCCAGTGCTTTCGTGTCTTGATGACGGAGGTTTTCCAGAAGACTCCATCAACTGTCTTGTAATGGCACCGACGCGTGAATTGGCACAACAGATAGATCAGGCTATGCAAGGTTTCGGGTATTATCTGAATGGTATAAGCTCAGCTGCGGTATATGGCGGTAATGATGGCAATCGCTATGATCAGGAACTTGCTGCATTGCGTAAGGGTGCATCAGTAATTATAGCAACTCCTGGTCGTTTGATATCACACATGCAGATGGGAAATCTTGACCTGTCAAAACTGTCATTCTTTATCCTCGATGAGGCTGACCGTATGCTTGACATGGGTTTCTCAGAAGACATACTGACAATAGCAAAGGGCATACCCGACAGTTGTCAGACTATAATGTTTTCTGCAACGATGCCAGATAAGATAGAACAGTTAGCAAACACATTGCTTAAGAATCCCGTCAATGTGAAAATAGCTGTGAGCAAACCAGCAGAGAAGATACAGCAGTCTGCATTCGTATGCTATGCACCACAGAAGATGCGCATACTTAAATCCATATTTAAAAATGGTTTTGTTCCAGAGCGAGCAGCTGCTGATGAGCCTCCAATGAAGTTGGAGCGTGTCATCATCTTCTCGGGTAAGAAACAGAGAGTAAAGGAAATATCACGTTCGCTTAAGCAGATGCACGTAAATTGTGGTGAGATGCACTCTGATTTGTCACAGGCAGAGCGTGATGATATGATGTATAAATTCAAATCGGGTGAAATAGATGTCTTGGTAGCAACAGACATTGTTGCACGTGGTATTGATATTGACGATATAGTGATGGTAATCAATTATGATGTGCCGCACGATGTGGAGGATTATGTACACCGTATAGGTCGCACAGCTCGTGCCGAGCGTGACGGCGTAGCAATAACGTTGGTAGCAGATGATGAGATATGGCTATTCAAAAAGATAGAGGAATTTCTTGAGCGTGAGATATTGAAGAATCCAATGCCAGATGGAGTAGGTGAAGCTCCAGAATATAAGATAGTGAGACGCTCAGATGCAGGTCACAACGGTCGCAGCTCTGGCAATAGAGAATACAAGGGTGGTCGTGGTCGTAAGCACAGTAGAAGCAAAAGAGAGGGAAAAAGAAAGGAAGATAAGAAGCATAATTATACAAACCATAATAAAAAATCTAATCGTAATGACAGAGAAACAAAACGTGTGCGGTCTCAGAAGGAAGGACTTCCGCACAACAGTGAACGGAAAGCAGACTGACCTTTACATTCTGCGCAACTCAAATGGTCTTGAAGTTGCAGTGACCAACTATGGCGGTGCCATAGTAGCTATAATGGTGCCTGACAAGGATGGACAGTTGTCAAATGTCATACAGGGACATGACAACATACAAGATGTTATCAACTCACCAGAACCTTATCTCTCAACGTTGATAGGACGTTATGGCAACCGTATTCGTCAAGGACGTTTCACGCTTGGTGGTAAGGAATACAGTCTTGCTATAAACAATGGTCCGAATGCCCTGCACGGAGGTCCTACGGGATACCATGCCCAGGTATGGGATGCCATTCAGATGAATGAGCAGACATTG
Organism: uncultured Prevotellaceae bacterium; assembly: GCA_946534585.1. GTDB lineage: Bacteria > Bacteroidota > Bacteroidia > Bacteroidales > Bacteroidaceae > Prevotella. The sequence continues at coordinate 49,515 of CAMNCV010000130.1, read as the reverse complement.
GCATTGTCACTGCTTGACCCATACGGTCATGAGGGCTTTTCCGGAGAGGTTCGTATCAATGTAGAGTACACGTGGACAGATGATAACGAACTGAAGATAGATTATATAGCACAGACGAATAAGAAGACTATTATAAATCTTACTCATCATGCTTTTTTCTCGCTTACGGGTATTGGCAATCCTACACCAACGATAGATAACTTGTTGTGTGAGGTCAATGCTGATTTCTACTGTCCTATTGATGAGACAAGCATACCTACGGGTGAGATACTGAAGGTAGCTGGTACTCCGTTTGACTTTCGTAAGGAAAAGCCTGTAGGTCAGGATATTGATGCTGATGATGAGCAGATAAAGAATGGTGCAGGTTATGACCATTGCTGGGTGTTGAATAAGAAAGAAGTCGGCGAACTATCGTTTGCTGCTCGAATAACTGAGCCAGATAGTGGTCGCACTATGGAATGTTGGACAACAGAACCCGGCGTGCAGATATATACAGATAACTGGGCTGATGGTTACAAGATACAGAATGGATGTACTGCTCCGCGTCGCTCAGCTATATGTTTTGAGGCTCAGCACTTCCCAGATTCTCCTAACAGAGCATATTTTCCGCCAGTGGTACTGAATCCAGATGAAACATATCGACAGACTACCATATACAAGTTTGGTGTGAATAAGTAATAAACGAAAAATAAATAAGGAGTTAATGCCAAAGGGATTAACTCCTTATTTATTTTCTTTATACACCATATTTCTTTTTCCAATCATCGTAGAAATAAGGTAGTTCATACATCTGCTCGCCGTTCTTATCTATGAATAACTGTGTAGTTGAGCCAGTACAACATAATAGATTGTCACGTTCACGATAGATTTTATATTCATAGTCAAGCCGTGCCCCGCGTTTAGGAACGTATGAGGTGTGTATCACTGCTATGTCATCCATTTCCAATGGTGCAAGACAGCGCACCTGTATGTCGTAGATTGGTGCATATATGCCAGTATCCTGCATGATTTTATAGTGTATGCCTGGGTAGTGGCGACCAAACGACTCACGTCCGTCCTCAAAGTATTTCACGTATGTACCGTGCCAGACGCGACGCATAGAGTCAATCTCCGAGAACTTCACTTGTATGCGAGTAATATCTTCCAGTGTCATTATTTGAACATTCTATCGTTGACAGGAGCGCCGATTTTATAGTTACTGAATGTGTATTCTGTATATGAGCCGCCTTTCTGCAGCATACGTATGGAGCGCAATTCCTGCATTTTGCTATCGATTGTGACTACGAAAGAAGAGAACATCTGCTTCTTTTTTGTTGCCGTAGGGGTAATAGTAAGCACTATGTTTGTTCCGTTCTTTGTCGTTTTTACGTCATTATGCTTTCCGAAATCAGTAGCACCGCCATTGAATATGCTTTCCAACACGTCGTGGAAGGTTTTGTATTGAGCGTCTTTTTGACAGTCGGTCTTTGCTTTGAGTGCACCTTTTTTCATCGTAAAGGCAGTGCCATTCATTAGCAATGCGTCTTTTCCGTTGGCTATCAGTACCTTGCTCCCTTTGCCTTTTACGTAGAGATTGCCAGTCGTTACCTTGTCCTTGGACACTGCTGCCTTATGCACAGTGCGTGTAGCAGTTGCAGTGACGGTGGTCGCAGTCTTGTATTTTGCTACAGCCTTCTTGAATTCCGCATTCTGCGCAAATGTTACAGCGCAGATAAATGCGAGCATAAATGTTGTAAGTAATTTCTTCATAGTCTTTCTGTATTAAGTTATACCCGAATTATTTTGTTTTCTTTTGTTATTTTTGACGTTAGTCTTGTATCATTAGTTTAATCTGCTCTTTCCCCAAAATTTCTGCACAAGTGAAAAGGGATGTCATTGTAACGCCATGCAGTCCGTGTAACATTAGGTTCTGACCAGTCATAAGCAAATTAGGCACAGGGGTGCGAGGCGTAAGTATGGTCATCATTGGCATGGCGGCATCCTTTCGTATGCCGTATGCGCTGCCGTTGGGAGTGTTGTTATAATCACGGTAAGTTAATGGCGTTGAGGTGTATATTGCTTCGATGGAACCACGCAACTCAGGTATCTGTTGTTCAGCAAGTGCCAAACACTGCTCAGTTTTTCTTGCCTTGAATGCTTCATACTCCGCCCCACGATGTGCTATCGTAGTTTCTGTCCATGGTATGCATTCTTCCCAAAGCATAGGCATAAGAATATCAATCTGGTTGCCATTCGTGGGACAGGAGATGAGAATACCTTTGCCATCATTGTCAGATTCTGACAGATTCCATACGTTTAGCGTGTCATATATGAATTTGTTGTGGTTGAAGTAAGGAATAGAACCTTCGCGCAACTTTATTGATACGGTGAACATACCGAATGTATTTTCAAGTCGTGTCATGCGTTTGCGGTATATTCCTTTAATTAGTGTGCTGTCTTTTACCAGTTGGCAGGTCACTGCTGGATGCAGATTTGAGATGAAGGTTTCTGCCTCATATCTCTCGCCATTGCTGCAGAGCGCATATTTTATTTTGCTATTATCTTCTTGTAGTTCAGTAACTTTGGAATTGCATATAACTTTGCCTCCATTTCGTTTTATGCTCTCTACGAGGTGCTCAACGAGCATATTCCCATCGCCTTTCAGTCTCCAACTGCTCTGTATGAAACTGCTGTTGCCGTGCAGGAAGGTGAATAGGGGTAGCGTTTCTTTATGCAACTCCATCTTCAGCGATGTGCCTGACAAAACATTTATTAGCAGCTCGTCGTTGAAGTGTTCGTGTAACCATTCCCATGCGTTGGTTGAAAACAGTCTGTTTGTGAGTGACAGTTCTGGTGGAGTAGGGGATATAATCGCTGTCAGTTGGTCGTCATCAGCCTTGCGTAGCAAATCTACATACTCTTGTAATGCCTGTTTCTCCTTTGGGAAATGCTCAGCCATGACATTTACAAACTCTGCATATCCCTCAGCAAACCGGAATTCTGGTGAATGGGGAAGGTATATGCGGTCAAATCCGTTGCTGTCAAGACGTTGCCAAGGCAAGTCGAGTAGTCCCAGATACTTGAATGTAGTGTGCAGAGGCTGTCCCTCATCCAACCCTCCTACGTAGTGCAGACCAGTGTCAAAGGTTACTCCTTTGCGTTTATAGCTTTGCATACAACCGCCAGGCTGATGTTGTTGCTCTAACACTAAAACAGACTGGCCCTGACGGCTTAGTATTGCTCCACATTCAAGTCCTCCAAGTCCCGAGCCTATTATGAGAATATCGTATTTCATGTATGCGTAGTAATCTGTATGCTTTTACAGTGTAATCAGTATGTTATTGCGTAGTAATCTGTATGCTTTTACAATGTAATCAGATAGTGATTGCGATGCCTTGTGTTTCTTTATGTGAATGAGGCACTTACGAAGCGTATCTTGCCGAATTGATCTTGGTGTGTATTGACATCCTTAAAACCGTATGTTGCCATCATCTTCGTCATCTCCTCAGAGTAAAGTGGATTTATTTCAAAATATAGTCTGCCACCATTTTTTAGGGCTTTTGTTGCATATTCCGTTATTGCTCGATAGAATAACAATGGTTCTTCGTCTGGGACAAACAAAGCCGTGTGCGGCTCATGTTCAAGCACGTGTTTTTCCATATCCGCAGCTTCTGCATAGCACACGTATGGTGGATTGCTGACGATGATGTCATATTGAGGTGCGGAGGATGTTTGTGGCTCCTGGATATGAAGTATATCTGTTTTTTCGTAAGTAACCTTAGCACCAAGTTTTTTTGAATTGTTACTGGCAATTTGCAGTGCTTCATTGCTTATGTCCCATGCTGTCACCTGTGAATTTTCTATCTCCTTAGCTAACGTTGTGGCTATGCATCCAGAACCTGTACCTATATCAAGTATTCTGATTGGTATTTCTTTATTGGCGCGTAGGGTGGAGATGTTATTTATTATTATCTCACATAGTATCTCTGTTTCTATGCGAGGTATAAGTACTCCGTGCTCTACGTGAAATTCTCTGCCACAGAAATGTGTTTTCCCTGTTACATATTGTATTGGCTCTCCTTGCTCCAGTCTTTGTATGCAGTTCTCAAGTTTTAGCCTGTAGTCTGCAGAAAGCTGCTCCAATTTCCCCAAACAGATGTCTGTAAGTGTAAATCCGAACAAATCATAAAGCAGGAGGCGCACAATGCTGCGCGCCTCCTGACTGTCATATTGTTTCAGCCTTCCGGCAAGCTGTCTCTCTGTCATTACTGTTGTTATGTGTTTATTTCAGTGTCAGTGTAACGATAGAGTTTTTAGGCATCTTCACCTTCATCTGGTTGTTCTTTATCGATATGGACTTAAAAGGCACCTCTTTCACCTTGTTAGGTTGCTCAAATGTGTTCAGGTCGTCAATCTTGTCTGTTGACAGGATAGTACCCTCAGCCTTTGATGCTTTGATGCCTTCAAGGTTTACGGTTATGGTTTGCTCCTTATCAGCACTGACGTTTGTCAGAGAGAGATGATATACGCCATTTTTATCTTTTGATGCAGTTGCTGATACCAGTGGAAGTTTTGCATCAAACTTGCGGTTGGCACCTTTCACGTCCATCTGTTCACATTCTACGTCCGTTGGGATATATGTAGCATCCTGGTGTACTGCGTATTGCTTGAATACGTAGTAAGTTGGAGTGAGTACCATCTTGTCTTCTTTCGTTAGAATCATAGACTGCAATACATTGACTATCTGTGCTATGTTACACATCTTCAGACGGCGTGTGTATTTGTGGAAGATGTCGAATGAAGTACTTGCCACAATGGCATCACGCATGGAGTTCTGCTGGAATAGGTGACCTTTTATCGTACCTGGCTCCTCATCCCACCATGTGCCCCATTCATCGAGCAATAGAGCTACTCGGTTCTTTGGGTCTTGCTCGTCCATTATTGCTATGTGTTTTTTCAGCACATCTTCAATCTCACGACATTTGCCGATAGTCCAGTAATATTGGTCTTTCGTGAATGTGGTGGCGGAGCCTTTGCTACCAGTCCAGCCTGGTACGGTATAGTAATGCAGTGAGAGACCCGCCATATTTCCTCCGCCATTGTGCATCAGTACTTTAGTCCAGTTGTAGTCATAGTCTGATGCTCCAGAAGCAATTTTGAACAGGTTGTGACCATCGTAGTTTCTACAATATGTTGAGTAACGACGGAACAAGTCTGCATAATATTCAGGACGCATTGAGCCTCCGCATCCCCATGATTCGTTGCCCACGCCAAGATATTTCAGATTCCATGATTTCTCGCGTCCGTTTTGACGACGCAAATTGGCCATAGGAGAGTTGCCGTCAGAGGTGATATACTCCACCCATTTCGCAAGTTCTTCTACTGTACCACTACCAACATTTCCACTCAAATATGGTTCAGCACCTATCAATTCACACAAGTTGAAAAACTCATGAGTGCCAAAAGAATTATCTTCTACTGTTCCGCCCCAGTTATTATTCACCATTGTCGGACGTTTCTCCTTCGGACCAATGCCATCCATCCAATGGTATTCATCGGCAAAACATCCTCCTGGCCAGCGTAGTACTGGCACTTTCAGGTCTTTAAGCGCATTGAGCACATCCGTGCGGTATCCTTCTTGATTGGGAATGTTCGACTCTTTTCCTACCCATAAACCTCCGTATATGCAAGTGCCGAGATGTTCTGCAAACTGTCCGTATATTTCTTTGGGAATAATCTCGCCTGGTTCGTTACCACGTACGTTGACAGTTTGTGCCGACATAGGCATGGTTGTCGTTACAAAGAAGCTAATAAATAAATTCTTTAAATTCATATTTCAGTATTATATTAGTTGTTATGTTGTGTTTTTATAATTGGGTGATACTATCTGTGAGTGTACCTTTTAGCATCATATATGTCTGCTTGTCATTGCTGACATCTGCAACAATCATATATGTACCGTCATTATTGTCCGTCAAGGAGATATTGATTTTAAGCCAGGGACACTCTGTTGGTGTGGCTACAGCTGTGAGCCTGCATTGTTTTATTGCTTTGATGAATAAAGACTTTTTTGTAAGTCGGCAAGCACATTCCTTTATAGTTTCGATGTTACACACTCCTGGACATACAGGGTTGCCAGGGAAATGTCCTTTATATACTTCGCTGTCAGGAATTAGATTTACTATGAAATAGCCTTGTGTGTCATCATTACGATGTTCCTCTGATATGGAGTAAAACTTATTTTCTAAAAAAGTTGTCATTCTCACTGCTCCTTTATAAATATTTTCATTATAGTGTCAGCATATAGTTCTTCGTTGACTCTACACTCACCACGTATGATCGTAACTCCTTCTACCTCTGGTCCCATGCTTATAGTGGTCGTAAGAGTGTCTCCTACCTTAGGTAAGTGGTGTAGATGGAAGTTCTTTACCTCACCGATATAGCCTACGGGAGGCTCTGTCGCTCCTGCGTTAATGGCATTATAACCAGCAAAAGCCGAGGCTGACTGTGCCATGTGCTCTATCAACCCAGGTTCTATCATCAAATTGTTTTCGTCAATGAAGTAATTGTCTTTACGCACAGTCAACTGACATGTAGCTTCCTCTCCGTTGACACACAACAATTCATCGACCATTATAATCGGCGAACGTTGAGGTATAAGTTTCGTTATCTCCATAAACAAAATATAAAATTAAAATTCATAATGCATAAACCTTCATATTTTTCATCTGCATATTTTGCATAGATGTTGTGTAATATTAGGTTTATGCATTATGAATAATAAATATTACGCGTGGGCCTCGATATAGTCGTATAGATCGTTGAAAGTCTGTATCTTTGGCAGATCCTCTGCTGGTATCTTCACCTTGTACTCAGTCTGTATGATTGCTACAAGGTCAACCAATGAAAGACTGTCAAGAGCAAGTGTGTTCTTAATGCTTGCATCAGGGGTGAGAGTGCTCTCTTCTACTTCAAATTCCTCAGCGAGTACTGAGTTTACTTTTGCAATGATTTCTTCGCGTGTCATAAGATCAATAATTTTTATTTTTGTTATGAGATTACTTTAATTATTAACTCATAACTTATTTAGTTATAAATTTTTAATTATCAATGTAGAGTTTGTTCCGCCAAAACCAAATGAGTTTGTAAGGAACATATCAAAGTTTGCTGATTTAGTTTCAGGTATGACATTTATGCATGATGTTTCATCATCAGGCTCACTGAAATTGATGTTACCCGCAATGAATCCATTTTTCATCATTAGCATAGAATATATGGTTTCAGCTGCTCCGGCTGCCCACATCTCGTGACCTGTTTGTGATTTTGTTGAAGTAACAGGTACTTTGTAATCTCCAAATATCTGTGAGATTGCCATAGCCTCACGTCCATCTCCTGCATGAGTTGATGTCGCATGTGCATTGATGTACCCTATTTGTCGAGGATTTATACCTCCATTTTTCAAGGCTAATTCAAGTGAACGTGCAGGACCAGCCACATTAGGAGTTGATATGTGGTCACCATTACCAGAGAAACCCCAACCTACCACTTCTGCAAGAATAGGCGCTCCACGTTTTACTGCATGTTCATAACTCTCAAGTATGACGGTAGCAGCACCACCGCCAGGCACAAGACCATCGCGGTTTTTGTCAAATGGGCGTGAGGCCTTTGTCGGTTCATCTTCTCTGGTAGAGAATGCTTGAATACCATCAAATGAAGCTACAGAGTACATATTTGCCTCCTGTGCTCCTCCGCAGATAATACATTCTTGCAGACCATTCTTTATCAATAGGTATGCATTGCCGATAGCAAGAGAACTTGAAGCACAAGCTGCTGAAGAAGTGAGGTTTATTCCCCTTAACTTAAACAAACATGCTAAGTTCATCGTTACGGTGGAATTCATTGATTGGAATATTGCACCAGAACCACAGGCACTGGTGTCCTTGAACTCGCGGAACTTGTCAAGTGCTTTCATCGTGGCTTCTGCTACAGAGTCATTACCGTAGATGATGCCTACTTCGTGACTGTCAAGAAAGTCTTGGTCGATTTTTGCTGCCTCAAGTGCATCTTTCGTAGCCATATATGCATATTGCGCTTCTTCTGGCATGAATTGACGCATATTGCGTGCAATGAATGGCTTGAGGTTAGGCATTGGTACATTAGCGCATAGCGCAGAACGAAAACCTGCATCTTTGCGTTCTTGAGAGAAAATAATCCCACTTTTACCTTCGAAAAGAGATTGACGGACATCGTTAAGGGTTTGTCCAAGACAAGACCAAATGCCCATTCCTGTTATAACTACTCTATTCATATATTATATGATTTGTATATTCTATTTGTTGTTATTTTGATTTTGTTCTTCTTGAATTCGCTCGTGATTATCTGATTTCCCTGCTCCAACATCTTCTGCGTTTTACTGTCTGGGGATTTAGGGGCTTCCACTGTGAGAGTTCTCTTATATTTGTATCCAACTGTGGATTTGTTTCACACCACTTGATGCCTTTTTCTTTAAAAACAGGTATTAAGTGCGCAAATATCGTTGCGTTAACCCCCATACCTTGCATCTCAGGTTTTACACCGATAATCATTAGTTGCGCTTTGGTTTGGTGTCCGAATTTCAATGCTTTCAGCAGATGAAACCATCCGAATGGAAAGAGTTTGCCTTCACTTTTCTTTATACCATCGGAGAAATCACGGCATGTTACGGCAATGCCTACTAATTGCCCTTTGTTATCTTCAACTATAGATACCATGTCCATATCTACCAATGGTAGGAACGTATGTAATATATCGTTTGCTTGCTCTGGAGAAAAGGGGGCAAACCCATAGAGTGGGGTATAGGCCTCGTTTAGTAGGTCGAACACCTTTTTTCCGTAGTCTTTATATACTTCTTTTTTCGTTTTGTGTATTATGTGAACGCCAAACTCCTGTTTGGAGTATTCTGCTACTCGCATAAATCGCTTGGGAATTTCGTCAGGTACTTGAAAACGTATCTGCAACCAGTCCGCAGCCTTGCCGAAGCCCATAGAGAGCATGTGTTCTTTATAATATGGCGGATTCCAAAACTCCATAAAGCAACCTTGAAGTTCGAAGTCTTCTATAAGCATACCCTCTTTGTCAAAGTCTGTTATTCCCATTGGACCTTGGAGTTCTGTCATACCGAATGATTTTCCCCATTGTTCAACAGCGTCTATAAGCGCACGTGAAACATTTTTATCGTCAATAAACTCAAAATGAGTGAAACGTGTTATCTTTTTGTTCCAAGTGCTATTTGACTTATGACTAATAATAGCAGTAATTCGTCCTACGCAAGTAGTATCTTTATAGGCAACAAAAGGTTGTACTTCGGCGTATTGTAAACTTTTGTTTGTCTTGGGTCTAAAGAAATTGCGAATGTCTGTATCCATATCCGGCACGTACTGCTCGTAGTTTTTGTATAAATAGCGAGGCAGGGAGATGAAATCGTTCATCTCTATCTTCGTGCTTACTTTCTTTATTTGGATGCTCATTCTCGTTCTAAAATTACAGTTTAAGATGCAAAGTTACAAAAATTTATTCATATGTGCAAGTTTTCTAATAATTCAATAAAAAAATAAGTTCTCGTTGACTCGCTTACGGCACATGGCATAACGTAATTTTTATAAGTTGCCGCCAATGGCATACGTAGCATCTACTCGCAATTGCTATTCTGTGACCTTCTTTGGCGCATCCGAAAGAACTCCTTGTTTTTACTTTGCTCCAGGAGCAGCATCATTCCCTTGATTTCCACTACTTATATGGCTTTTTCTTTTTTGACTATTCTTAACCTTATAAGCATCTTGCGGCATCTTTTCCTTGTGCAGAATATCTACGATGGGATGGGACAAACCTCTCGTTGTTAAAACCTCAGGGCCAGAGATGTCAAGTACTACAATTCTGTTATTTCCTTTTTTTAGCCAACAACCAGGAAGGAATAGTGCCTGCTGTGGACCTACATTCCAGTATCTACCAAGACAGTGTCCATTTACCCATACGAGCCCCTTTCCCCAGGTTGACATGTCAAGCCAAGTGTCGCCTGTTTTCTTCAGAGAGAAAGTAGCTTCATAATATGCTGGCGAAGTATAAGAATTAGTTGCAGGCACACGACTGTATGAATTCAGCAAACTATCAAGTCGATTATGCTCATATAATGGAAATAGACGTACCTGCCAATCCTTTAAATCGTATGTTACGCGGTCTTTGCCGATGGATGTTTCCAATTCTACACTACGTGTTATACCCTTGGGGTCGTTGATAAGTTTGGAATAGTTGATACGTCCCATAGCTTCAACGAATATGTCAAGGGTCGCTCCCTCTGGAATGTCTTTTTCCAGTTTCAGAGTGGTTTCATATCCATTGCCACGATAAAGCCTCCCTACAATCTCGTCGTTAATGTAAACTATAGCATAATCGCACATGTCGTTAATGCTGAGTAACGAACCTGCTTTTACAGCGGGCATTGTAGTGGAATATAATATGGAGCCGTAGCCTATTCCGTATTGCTCCATAGGCATAATATCTTCTGAATGTATAGCATTGGGAATGTTGCCTGCTCGCAGCAAAGGCATCATTTCACTGAATTTTATCTCTGGTATTTCGATTATCGCCATAGGTTTAGGTACCTCAGGCAATTTCTTGTCGGAATACTGCTGGAGTAATGTGCGAAGTTTATAATATTTTTCTGTAGCAGCACCTTGTTCGTTAATAGGAGCATCATAATCATAACTTGTACAGTCTGGTGCATAGCCTTTGTTGTTAGCACCAGCCCACCATGCAAAAGATGTACCGCCATGAGTCATGTAGAGAGAAAAAGAAATGCTGTCGTTAAGCATATCTTTGATTCCGTTTACCATAGCGTCAGAAGGACGCGTTTGATGGGCAGAACCCCATCCGTCAAACCAACCACTCCAATATTCGGAACACATTAGGGGGTAATCAGGACGCAGCTGCTTTACGCGCTTGAACTGTTCGCGCACCTTTGCATTAGTTCCAAAGTTCATGGTCCACATAAGATCAGGCAGGGCATTCTGTTCAAAATTATTAGACCAGTCGCACTGGAATAAAACTGTGTTGTCAAAGCCGGATGCTCTCAGTATGTCCCGCACCTCGCTCATATATGGTTTGTTGGTATCATATGAACCGTATTCATTCTCCACCTGTACCATTATTATTGGTCCACCATGCTCAATCGTTAGTGGTGACAGTTGTTTTCCTACCTCCTTTTCAAATATAGAAACACGCTCAATGAAATAAGGGTCGCAGTCTCGCAGACGGATATCCTGTTTCTTCAAAAGCCACCAAGGCAAACCTCCCATTTCCCATTCTGCACAAGCATATGGACCAGGACGAACGATTACATACATATCATTTTTCTGGCAAAGACGACAGAACTCTGCAATATCACGGTCTCCTGTCCAGCAGAACTCTCCTTCCTGCATTTCATGCCAATTCCAAAAGATATACATACAAATAGTATTCATGCCCAAAGCTTTGCACATCTTGATACGATGTTCCCAGTATGGACGTGGTATTCTGGCATAATGTAACTCTGCAGCTTTTATTACAAAAGGCTTACCATCAAGTAAAAAAGTGTTTTTCCCAATTTCAAACGATAAAGCATTTACTGTATTATTTACAGATGCCAGCATAAGCAACAGTGAAATAAATAATAATCTCATAATGGTAAATTTTTATGCAAAAATCGTAAAAAGAAATGAGATATGCAAGTAAATAAGTGAAAATAACAACAAAAAGATTAAAACTCTTGGCTATTCAGTAAAAGTTTTGTAATTTTGCAGTAGAATACATAATAATAGGTTTGCAAGAAATGACATTTGAAATGATAGCCAAGACTTTTATGGGTCTTGAAGATGTATTGATGCAAGAGTTACAGGAACTCGGTGCTCAGAATATAGAAAAAGGTTGTAGAGTAGTGAGTTTCACTGGTGATAAGGCTATGATGTATAAGGCGAATTTCGCATTGCGTACGGCAATCAGAATATTAAAGCCAATTAAGCAGTTTAATGCTAAATCAGCCGATGATGTCTATGATGGAATAAAAAGTATAGACTGGAACGAATACATAGGAGAGGGAAAGACTTTTACAGTGGATTCTGTAGTCTATAGCGATTCTTTTTCCAACTCGCGTTTCGTAACCTACAAAGTGAAAGATGCCATTGTTGATCAATTCAGAGAACGTACTGGCAAGCGTCCCAATATATCCGTATCAGAACCTGATTTGCGTATCAATGTACACATATCGGGCGAAAAAGCCACAGTGTCTCTTGATTCAAGTGGAGAGTCACTACATAGGAGAGGCTATCGTCAAGAGACTGTAGAAGCACCACTCAATGAGGTGCTTGCTGCAGGTATGATAATGATGACAGGATGGAGAGGTGAAAGTGATTTTATTGATCCTATGTGTGGTAGTGGAACATTACCGATTGAAGCTGCACTTATAGCACGCAATATAGCTCCTGGTGTCTTCCGTAAAAAATATGCTTTTGAGAAATGGGCAGATTTTGATGCAGATTTGTTTGATGAAATATATAATGATGACTCGCATGAACGTGAATTTGAACATCATGTGTATGGTTATGATATTGATTTCAAAGCTATAAACATGGCTACAAATAACGTAAAAGCTGCTGGACTTAGCAACGACATAACAATACAGCAACAAGACTTTTGCGAATTCAACGGACATAAGGAGAAAGCAATAATAGTAACCAATCCTCCGTATGGAGAGAGAATTTCAACTCCTAATCTGCTGGAGACATATAAAATGATAGGTGAAAGACTGAAGCATGGTTTCAAGGAAGGAGAGGCGTGGATACTATCATATAAAGAAGAGTGTTTTCAACAAATAGCACTCAAACCAAGTGTGAAGATTCCATTGTATAACGGCTCTTTGGAATGTGAATTCCGCAAATATACATTATTTGATGGAAAGTTTAAGGATTTCCGTGAAGAAGGAGGAACAGTAAAGACAGAAGATGAGAAACGTCAAATGGCTGAAAAACGTCGTTCGTGGAAACAGCGTGATTATGAGAAAAAGCAAGAGGAGCGTATAGACAACGAAGAGGCGGATATTCTCTCATTTAGATTCAAGTCTTTGGAGAAGCAACGTTCAGAACGAACTATAAGAAAAGCGTTTAGGCACAATGACGACGACAATGCATCATTAGATAGAAAAAAATCATTTGTGAAAGGAAATAACAGAGTTTCTTTCAAAGATGGTGAATACAAGAAAAGAAAAGGAATGCAAACAAGAGAAGAAAGGCAAAACGAACGTCGGAAATTCTTTAATAAACGAAATGATAATTCAGAGGATTAAATATATATATCTTCTGTTGATGGTATCTTTTATGACAGTAAGTGCTCAAAAAAAACAGTTTACTCTTGAGGACCTCAACTTTGGTGGCAGTCGTTACAACGAAATGTCACCAGAGAAACGCCATTATATATGGAATGGCGAAAAACTGTTGCGTAAGGAAATAGACCAAATACTTGAAGTCATGCCAAATGGTACAGAGCGTTTGCTCTTTGATATGGATGACTTGCAGAAGGCAATTGGTGATGAAGAGTATCTTGCTGGCATAAATTTTCTTAATATACAATTCCCATATTCAAACCAGCCGTTTGCATTGATTATTACGCCAACAGAAAGATGGCTCTATGATTATAAGAAATCCAAGAGGATATTTAAGCAGAAATGTGCTGGTTCTTTGGAGTGGAATGCAGAGAGTAGAATAGATGTATTCTCAAATAATGATAATTTATGGATTCGTATGCCAGATGGCACTGAAAAGCAACTTACGTATGATGGTTCACGAGAAATCACCTACGGAAGGAGTGTGCATCGTAACGAGTTTGGAATAGAAAAAGGAGTCTTTTTCTCACCAGATGACCAGAGCCTTGCGTTCTATCGCATGGATCAAACTATGGTGACGGATTATCCACAAGTGAATACTTTCGGCAGGATTGCGACTTACGAGCCTGACAAATATCCGATGTCAGGCGAAACTAGTCACGATGTAATGATAGGTATATATGATGTTAAGCGAGACACAACTGTGTATCTGAATCTTGGGAATGTGACCAATCGGTATTTTACTAATATATCATGGAGTCCAGATGGAAAATCTCTATATTTGATAGAGTTAAACAGAGAACAGAACATTGCATCGCTCGACCAATATAACACCATTGATGGTAATAAATTACGGACGATAAATGAAGAAAAAGATGAGAAATATGTAGAGCCTTTGCATCCTATTTCTTTTATACCTTGGGATGATAATAAATTCATACATTGGAGTCAGCAGGATGGCTTTTGGCATCTATATATGTATGATGTTGCAAGCGGACAATGTATTAAGCAACTGACAAAAGGAAACTATGTCGTGCTTGATATCTTAGGATATGATGAAGGTACCAATAGTGTTATTATACGTGCAAATAAAGAAGATTTATTACAAAGAAATCTTTACGCTGTAAATATTTCCACGGGTGAATTGAAATTGCTTGATAATGGTGTTGGAGTGCACGAAGGAATTGTATCATTAGGGAACAAAACGAGAATTTTAGATCGTTGGACAGCTCCAGATATTCCACGTGCATGGGAGATAATTACACTTGAAGATGGTAAAAGAAAGGATTTAGGGACGAGCAAAAATCCATGGACGGATTATGCAATACCGCTTTATAAGCAAGGCACAATAATAGCATCCGATAGTAAGACCCAATTGTATTACCGTATGGTATTGCCTCCTGATTTCAATGAAAACGAGAAATATCCAACGGTTATCTATGTGTATGGAGGCCCACATGCACATATGTTAGAAGCCTCATGGCATTGGAACTCGCGTAGTTGGGAGACATATATGGCACAGAAAGGATATATCGTATTCGTGCTTGACAATCGAGGATCAGAACATAGAGGAAAGGATTTCGAGCAAATAACATTCCTACAATTAGGGCAGGAAGAGATGAAGGACCAGATGAAAGGTGTCGAGTTCTTAAAGTCGTTACCTTATGTCGATTCGACGAGGCTCGGCATACATGGTTGGAGTTTTGGCGGTTATATGACAATATCACTGATGACCAACTATCCTGGTGTATTCAAAGCGGGGGTTGCAGGAGGACCGGTGATAGACTGGAGCAAATATGAAGTCATGTACACAGAGCGGTATATGAAAACACCGCAGGCAAATCCAGAAGGATACAAGAAAACAAATCTTGAAACTAAAGCGAAGGAACTGCGTGACAGATTGCTTATAGTCATCGGCATGAATGATCCTGTTGTCGTCCCCCAGCACTCAATGCAGTTTCTTAATGCTTGCAATGAAAATGGCACCTATCCTGACTTTTATGTATATCCTGGTGAAGAACATAATATGCAAGGACATATGTCTGTTCATTTACATGAAAAGATAACAAGATATTTTGAAGATTTTCTAAAATAAAGCGAAGTATAGTCTCGCTAATAAAAATGTGACGTAAATATGAATATATTATTATTAGGTTCTGGCGGTCGCGAGCATGCGTTAGCTTGGAAGATAGCACAAAGTGCTAAATGTGAGAAATTATTTATTGCTCCTGGCAATGCTGGTACAAATGGAGTCGGTGGCAAGGGAGTAAATGTAGATATCAAGGCTGATGACTTTGAAAATATCAAGCAATTCATCGTTGACAATGGAGTCAATATGGTGGTAGTAGGTCCTGAAGACCCATTGGTGAAAGGCATATATGATGATTTGGGTAATGACTCTCGAACTAAGAATATTCCAGTTATAGGTCCCTCAAAGCAGGGCGCAGTACTTGAAGGCTCGAAAGATTTTGCCAAAGCGTTCATGAAACGTCATAATATACCAACAGCTGCATACGAAACGTTTGATGGAGAGCATCTTGAAGAAGGTCTGAAATTCCTTGAAACACTAAAGGCTCCTTACGTATTAAAGGCTGACGGTTTGTGTGCAGGTAAGGGAGTGCTTATACTTGATACACTTGATGAAGCCAAGAATGAACTGAGAAAGATGCTCGGAGGCATGTTTGGCAATGCTTCTTCGCGTGTAGTTATTGAGGAGTTCTTGAGTGGTATAGAATGTTCTGTTTTTGTATTGACAGACGGTAAAAACTACAAAATACTACCAGAGGCTAAAGACTACAAGCGTATTGGCGAAGGAGATACGGGGCTTAATACTGGTGGAATGGGCAGTGTAACACCAGTTCCGTTTGCGACAAAAGAATGGATGCAAAAAGTAGAAGAACGTATCATCAAACCTACGGTAAAAGGTTTGGCAGATGAAAATATATGCTACAAAGGTTTTATATTCTTCGGTCTAATCAACGTTAATGGTGAACCAATGGTAATAGAATATAATTGCCGTATGGGTGATCCAGAAACAGAATCTGTGATGCTGCGCTTAAAAAGTGACATTGTAGATTTGTTAGAAGGTGTAGCAAACGGTAATCTTGATACGAAAACGATAGAATACGATTCGCGTTCAGTAGTGTGCGTAATGATGGTTAGCGGAGGATATCCACAAGAATACAAGAAAGGTTTCCCTATAACAGGCATCGAAGATGTAGAGGATTCAATCGTATTCCATTCAGGAACTGCAGAAAAAGACGGACAAATCGTTACTGCCGGTGGTCGCGTCATATGCGTCAGTTCATACGGTGCAAATAAGGAAGAGGCTTTGCAGAAATCTTTCCAAGAAGCAGAGAAGATAAAATTTGAAGGAAAATACAACCGTAGAGACATAGGTAAGGATTTATAAATGTATGGTCTGTATGTAAATAGGTGGACTATATCGGTACTGCTCGTCATAATCGGTGCTGTATTATATGCCTGCGGTTTGGGAAAAGAAGCTGCGATAGGAGTACCAGTAGCGATATCATTTGTCATAATGAGTGGTATATACCACAATAAGAAATCGCTTTCACTGGCATATCTATCTGGTGTAATGCTCGGAATTGCAAGCATAGTATGGATATACTCTCTTGTAGCATTCGTTCCTTTAGTGGCATTCCTCTACGGACCGATGAAAGGCGGCTCACTGAAGTTGTTGTGGTCTTTTATATTTGGTATAATCTCTCCTGCATGGATATGCCTGCCAATTTGGCTGTATTTTAATCAGGAAATCGTAGCCGATGCCATTAGGCGCATGATTTGAGAGTTAGTCGTAGCAAGTAGTAAATGATAGAAACACTAATACAGTTCGGTCCTTTGGGTATGTTTCTGGCTGCATTTCTTGCAGGCAGTTTCTTCCCGTTTTCGAGTGAAGCCGTCATGTTAACCCTCATGGCAATGGGCGTAAGCCCTTGGCAGTTGGTGCTATACGGTACAGCAGGCAATGTCATGGGGAGTATATTCAACTATGGTGTAGGCCGTATGGGAAAAGAAGAATGGTTTGAGAAATACCTACATGTGAAACCAGAGCATATGGATAAGGCACGCAGATTTATGCGTGGACGAGGAGCATGGATGGGATTCTTTGCCTTTATTCCAATACTTGGTTCTGCCATAACTATCCTTTTAGGATTGATGAGGGCTAATATAGCCATAACATTCCTGTCAATAACTACAGGAAAACTAATTCGATACATATTACTTATATATGGTGCTTTCCTCGTAAATTGGTTAGTACACATAATAACAAACTGAAATAATAATAAATAAACATAAGAAAAGATGCTAAGAATTGCAGTACAATCAAAAGGTCGTCTTTATGAGGACACCATGAACCTCTTAAAAGAGACAGGAATAAAGATAAACAGCGCACGTCGCACGTTGCTTGTTCAGTCAGGTAATTTTCAACTTGAAGTTTTGTATCTTCGTGATGATGACATACCGGAGTTCGTAGCCAGTGGTATGGCAGACATAGGTATTGTCGGTGAAAATGAATTTGTAGAGCGTGGCAGAGACGCAGAAATAGTAAAGCGTCTTGGCTTCTCTAAGTGTCGTATCTCGCTTGCTATCCCTGAGGAGGTTGATTACACGGGAGTAAAGTGGTTTGATGGAAAGAAAATAGCCACGTCATACCCCAATATTCTAAAGAAGTTTGCTGATGAGCAAGGCATAAATATAGATATACATGTAATACAGGGTTCTGTAGAGATAGCACCTGGCATAGGAC
The DNA here is from genome assembly GCA_946534585.1 of uncultured Prevotellaceae bacterium. Taxonomy (GTDB): domain Bacteria; phylum Bacteroidota; class Bacteroidia; order Bacteroidales; family Bacteroidaceae; genus Prevotella. The sequence continues at coordinate 31,378 of CAMNCV010000130.1, read as the reverse complement.
TTGCTGATGGAATCTTTGACATAGTGTCATCGGGCTCTACACTCGTGAGCAACAAGCTTCGTGAGGTTGAGGTCGTTATGAAGAGCGAGGCATTGCTAATAGGAAACAAGAAATTGTCTGCAGAGAAACAGGCTATTCTTGACGATTTCCTCTTCCGCATAAAGTCAGTGCTCGTTGCAGAGGACAAGAAATATGTGCTTATGAATGCACCTTCTGACAAGGTAAAGGATATCTGTGAAATTCTTCCAGGTATCAAATCTCCTACAATACTGCCTTTAGCTACAGAAGGATGGACGAGTATTCATGCAGTGATTGATCAGAAGCACTTTTGGGAAATCGTTGGTCAGTTGAAGGCTGTAGGCGCAGAAGGAATATTGGTATTGCCAATAGAAAAGATGATTTTATAATGCATCTTAAGTTACATGGCTTGCTATGTTCTTCTATTGTAAGACTCTACACTCGAACGTATAGCTCGATGCCCAGAAGGGGAAACTCAAATAAATCAGAAAATCTGACAAAAGCTAATTTATAGAACCCACCATAAGATATATGAATATCATAAAATATCCAAAACCAGAGCAGTATGCATCAATCTGCGTACGTCCACACATTGACGTTACACAACTGAATGCAACCGTACGTTCAGTGCTTGATGACGTGAAGGCGAATGGAGACGAGGCTGTAATAGCATATGAAGAGAAATTTGATAAGGTACGACTGAAATCATTGCTTGTATCTGAGAAAGAACTGGAAGAGGCAGAAAAACTTGTGTCGCAGGAACTGAAAGAGGCGCTTATACTTGCTCATAAAGGTATAAAACGTTTTCATGAGGCACAGTGCTTTAATGGCGAGAAAGTCACTACAGCAAATGGCGTGGTCTGCTGGCAGAAAAGCATTGCCATAGAAAAAGTAGGTCTGTATATTCCAGGTGGGACGGCTCCGTTGTTTTCTACGGTACTCATGCTAGCTACACCTGCAAAGATTGCAGGATGCAAAGAAATCGTACTATGTACACCTCCGAACAAAGAAGGCAAAGTAAATCCTGCTATTCTTATGGCTGCAAAGGTTGCAGGAGTCAGCAAAATATTCAAGATTGGCGGAGTACAGGCTATCGGTGCAATGGCATACGGTACACAGAGTGTTCCTAAGGTATATAAAATCTTTGGACCAGGCAATCAGTATGTTATGGCAGCCAAGCAGCAAGTGTCGCTCCACGATGTAGCAATAGATATGCCGGCTGGTCCATCTGAAGTATGCGTCATTGCTGATGAGACCAGCAATACTCAATATGTAGCAGCGGATTTACTGTCGCAAGCAGAGCATGGCATAGACTCTCAGGTAATTCTAATTACAACATCGGAGAAAATGCTCGAAGAAGTAGTAAAGGAAACCAATAGACAGTTGGCTCTACTTCCACGCAAGGAGATTGCAGAAAAGTCACTTGATAATTCGCAATTCGTACTTGTTAAGGATAAGAACGAAGCCATGGCTCTGTCAAATGCCTACGCTCCTGAACATCTTATCATTGCTACATCTGATTTTGAGCAGTTGTCAGATAAGGTGGTAAATGCAGGTAGTGTGTTCCTGGGTACTTTTGCGTGCGAATCAGCTGGCGACTATGCATCAGGTACTAATCATACATTGCCGACTCATGGTTATGCACTTGCATATAATGGCGTAAACCTTGATAGTTACAATCGTAAGGTTACTTTCCAACATCTTACAGAAGAAGGTGTGCGAACTATTGGTCCTGCCGTGGTATGTATGGCAGAAAACGAACAGCTTGAAGCGCATGCAAATGCTATGAGGTTGAGGGTAAATGATGTAATCAGATAGTTATTACGTCATAATCACATAGCTTTTACACAGTAATCAGATAGCTTTTACATAGTAATCAGATAGCTTTTACAAGACTATCTGATAGCGATTAGAAAGGATAACGATGACAAAAGACGAACTGCTTGAGCTCGTGAGAGATAAAAATGGTGAGATGACACTTCGACAGAAGTTTCATCTCACCGTATTATTATCTATGCCAGCCATAGTTGCTCAGTTCTCGTTTATCCTTATGCAAGTAATTGATGCGTCAATGCTCGGGCATCTATCAACCGACGAGGCTGCCGCTGTAGGATTGGTATCCACCACAATATGGTTGTTTGGCGGTCTTGCTTCCGCATTTGCTTCAGGTTTTTCCGTCCAGGTAGCGCATAGGGTAGGTGCAGGAGATAATGCTACTGCACGTAGTGTTATAAGGCAAGGACTATTCTCTGGATTTATATATGCTTGCCTGTTGTCACTCATTGGACTGTGCCTCTCACCATACCTCCCTCATTGGCTTGGAGCCTCAGAACACATCTGTGATATGGCAACGGAATACTTTGCAATATTCGCTTGTGCAATACCACTTATCGTATGCAATAATATAGCTGCAGGTAGTCTGAGATGTTCTGGAAATATCAAGACGCCAAGCATGTTGATGGTTGCCATGTGTTTCTTGGATATTATATTCAATTACCTTTTTATATTCGTCTGCAACCTTGGCACAGCAGGTGCCGCTTATGGTACCGCAGTAGCATATTTTATCACCATGGTATGTATGCTATATTATATGGTGATGCATGATAAGATTTTGAATTTCAAGCAAGATACCATGCTTGACTTTCGTCCACGTCGCAGAGTATTGATAAAAGCGAGCAGAGTAGGAATTCCTATAGGATTAGAGAGAGGCGTAATGTGTACGGCACAGGTTGCAATCAGTGCGATAATAGCTCCACTTGGCACGGTTGCTATAGCTGCAAATACATTTGCAATAAACGTAGAAAGCCTGTGTTATATGCCAGGACACGGTATAGCTGAAGCCGCTACTACATTGGTTGGCCAAAGCAAAGGAGCAATGAAACCCCACTTGATGCGCTCATTTGCATGGATATGTATGCTTATGGGCATGGGAATTATGGCATTCATGGGAGTGATTATGTGGCTGTATGCTCCGCAGATGCTCTCAGTGATTACCCCTGATAAAGCAGTAATAGCACTCGGTACAGAAATACTTAGGATTGAAGCATGGGCAGAGCCTGGCTTTGCTGCCGCAATAGTAGCTATGAGCATATTCGTAGGATTGGGTAAGACCTTAGTGCCATCGCTAATGAATCTTGCAAGCATTTGGGGAGTAAGAGTGACATTGACGTTACTACTTGCGCCTACTATGGGACTGAGGGGCGTATGGATAGCCATGGCGATAGAATTATGTTTCCGTGGATTTATATTTATAGTCAGACTTTTTACCAAGTTGAAATGATGTGGCACACAATTTGTTATTGTATGGCAACATATATTTAGAGAATTACACAATATGCACAATAATTATTCTGAAAACATAACATCTCTCATTGATGAGGGGAAAAAAGAAGCACGCAGACACAGAAGCCGGTATGTAAGACCAGAGCATTTGCTTATGGCCATGCTTAAAAGACGAGGCACTGCAGTAGATAAGGTGATAGATAAGCTCAATGTCAGCAAGGCAGACCTTACAATTGACTGCGAAACACAACTTCTTGAGGATGTTGACAATCAGTCTGCAAACATTACAGAAGGTGCGGATAATCTTTATGATAAGCAAGAGCAAAGCCATCAGTCTGCTGAAGTAGCTTATCCAGAACTTGATGATAATGCCAACAAACTCATGACGCTTGCGGCTTTGGAAGCCCGTATGGCACGTCAAAGTACGGTTCAGATAGAGCATTTATTGCTTGCCATACTGCATGATTCCAATAATAATCAAGCACGAGAGATATTAGAGAAGAACAATATGAATTACGACAATGTAACACAGTGTCTTACCGATGATAAGACAAAGAGAGACATAAGCAATCCTGCTGCAGAGAAGGATGAATTGAATGTGGTTAATGGTATGGCTCTTTCTGAGGATGAGGAAGAAACGGAAGATAATGAAGGACAGAATAAAGCCAGTGATACTAAGACCGAGGAAAAGAGCAAAACCAAAACAAGTGGTAAAACGCCTATAATAGATGCTTTTGCGATTGACTTGACGAAGGTTGCAGGAGATGGAAACATGGATCCTGTCGTTGGGCGCGAAAGAGAAATCACACGTCTTCAAGAGATATTGTGTCGTAGAAAGAAGAATAATCCCATACTAATTGGCGAACCTGGTGTAGGTAAGAGTGCTATAGTAGAAGGCTTAGCACAGTTGATAGCATCAGGTAAAACCTCGTCTTTTTTACATAACAAACGACTTGTCGCACTTGATCTTGCTGGTATGGTAGCAGGTACAAAGTATCGCGGACAGTTTGAAGAAAGGATTAAAAACCTGATTAAAGAACTGGAGGCTAACCCTGATATTATCATCTTCATTGATGAGATACACACCATCATTGGTGCTGGTAGCGCTGCAGGGACCATGGACGCTGCAAATATGCTTAAACCTGCACTTGCACGCGGCACAGTTCAATGTATCGGCGCTACAACTCTTGATGAATATCGCAAGTCGATAGAAAAGGACGGTGCTTTGGAAAGACGATTCCAGAAAATAATCGTAGAGCCATCTACACCCGAACAGACAATACACATACTTGAGAATATTAAGGAAAAGTATGAGGAATATCATCACGTCACATATTCGGAAGATGCTGTTATGTCATGTGTCAAATTGTCTCAACGATATATTACTGATCGTGCTTTCCCCGATAAAGCAATCGATGTACTTGACGAAGCTGGTGCACGTATTCATCTTCATCAGGTAGAGATTCCGTCAGACATTACCGAACTCGAGCAGCGTATCGTTACAACTAAGCAGAAGAAATTGGATGCCGTGCATAATCAAAACTTTGAGTTGGCAGCAAACTATCGAGATATGCAGACAAAATATGAGGAGGAACTCACACGGCTCAATAACAACTGGCAGAAGGATGACACATCGTCTCGCGAACAGGTTTCTGCCACTGATGTAGCAAATGTAGTTGCAACTATGACAGGCATTCCTGTACAACGCATGGCTGATAACGAAGGAGAGCGTCTGCGTACTATGGGTGACAGGCTGAAATCATCTGTCATCTCGCAGGACAAGGCAATAGAAAAGATGGTAAGAGCCATTCAGCGTAACAGAGTTGGAATACATGACCCTAACCGACCAATTGGTGTGTTTATGTTCCTAGGACCTACGGGTGTTGGTAAGACATATCTTGCAAAGAAACTTGCAGAAGAAATGTTCGGCACTCAGGATGATATCATACGTATTGATATGAGTGAGTACGCAGAGTCATTTAATACTTCGCGATTAGTGGGAGCACCTCCAGGATATGTAGGTTATGAAGAAGGAGGACAGCTTACAGAGAAAGTACGTAGAAAACCATATTCCATAGTCTTGCTTGATGAGATTGAGAAAGCCAATGGTAGCGTTTTCAATATGCTGTTGCAGGTACTTGATGAGGGACGTATGACCGATGGTAATGGCCGTCTGATAGATTTCAGAAATACCATTATCATCATGACATCGAATACTGGAACTCGACAGTTGCGTGAGTTTGCTCATGGAGTAGGCTTTGCAGCAGGTGCTGATAGCGAGAAGGATAAGGAACATGCTCGTTCTGTAATCCAAAAGAGTTTAAGCAAACAATTTGCTCCTGAGTTCCTCAACCGTTTGGATGAAATAATCACTTTTGACCAACTCGACCAAAAAGCAATAAGGAGAATTGTAGATATAGAACTTACTACACTCTGTGCTCGAATCGAAAATATTGGATATCATCTGACTGTCACTGACGAGGTTAAAGACAAACTGGCAGAAAAGGGATGTGACATCCAATATGGTGCACGCCCATTGCGCAGAGCCATACAATCATATGTTGAGGATGTAGTATGTGAGAGAATACTGTCAGGCGAACTTAAAACAGGTGACGAGATAATAGTTGATAAACTTATAGAACAGTAATTGCTATAACAAACATTGTAGATACTAATTGCAAGTAGGTAGATTTCCCCCCTTTTTATCTGTGTAAAGTAATATGAACATAGATAAAAGGGGGATTTTTAGCTTCTGATGGGAAAAAAAAGAAGAAAAATTTTGTTTTTAGCAAATAATTGATTACCTTTGTGCATTAAATAAGCGTGACATTTATCAATAAACATAAAAATTATTGATACATTTCATGCAAACCAGTTTAATAACTAATCAAAACCAAGACTTAAAATTAAAAAACCTTAAATAATATCTATGAGTAGTTATATTAAATTTGACAAGGCTCTAATGACCAACCTGCAGGAAAGTATCCGTAAGGAAATTCTCCGTACAAGTCGCTCTGGTGCATATGCCAGCAGTACTGTTGTTGACTGCAACACGCGTAAGTATCATGGTCTGCTCGTTGTTCCAATCCCATCAATAGATGATGAAAACCATGTGTTGCTGTCTTCGTTGGACGCATCTGTTGTTCAGCATGGCGCAGAATTCAACCTTGGGCTGCATTTTTATCAAGGTGGTGTCATGAGTCCTAATGGTCACAAATACATACGAGGTTTCAATTGTGATGTAATACCAACGACAACGTATAGGGTGGGGGGTGTGTTACTACGTAAGGAAGTGATATTTCAGACCTATACAGACAGGGTAATGCTTAGATATACAATTGACGAAGCACATTCTCCAGTAACATTACGCCTGCGCCCATATCTTGCTTTCCGTCGCGCTGATGAATTAACGCATGAAAACTATCAGGCAATGCGAGATTACAGAGAAGTCAGCGGGGGCATAAGCACCACAATGTACAAGGAGTATCCGGAGTTGTATATGCAACTTTCAAAGAAGAATACTTTTGTGTATCAGCCTAACTGGTATAAAGGTTTAGAATACTACAAAGAGGCAGAACGCGGATATGAATGCGTAGAAGATCTCTATGTGCCAGGATACTTTGAGATAGAGTGTAAGAAAGGAGATGAAATAATTTTCACAGCATCACTAAGCGAATGTAAGCCTGCAACATTGAAGAAGACATTCAATGAGGCTGTAGCGGCAAGATTACCAAGAGATAATTTCTATCATACACTTATTACGGCTGCACACCAATTCCATAATAATAGTGGTAAGGAACGCTATCTCCTTGCTGGATATCCTTGGTTTAAGGTGCGTGCTCGTGATACGTTTATATCATTACCAGGACTCACACTGTCAATTGACGAGTTGGATTATTTCCATAGCGTCATGAATACTGCCGTCAAAGGCCTAAAAGAGTTTATGACGGGAAAACCTCTGACTGTAAAAATATATGAAATAGAACAACCAGATGTGATACTTTGGGCTGTATGGACGATACAGCAATATGCCAAGAAGGTCGGTATAGAAGAAGCTGCAAAAGAGTATGGAAAACTGGTTTTCGACATAATTGATTACATTGTCAATGGCAGACATATAAATCTGCAATTAAAAGAAAATGGTTTGTTATATACCGATGGTCGTGAGAAACCAATGACATGGATGAACAGCGTGGCTAATGGTAGACCAGTCGTGCCTCGTACAGGTTTCGTAGTTGAGATAAATTCACTTTGGTATAATACTTTGATGTTTGCAGCAGAAATATCACAAGCATTGAAGAAGAAAAAAGACCAAGAGAACTATCTGAATATTGGAAAGAAGATAAAGGAAGCATTCTGTCAAATATTTATCACCCCTGCTGGGTATCTGCTTGATTATGTAGAAGAAGGCATTACGGATTTGAATGTGCGTCCGAATATGATTTTCGCAGTATCATTCGATTATTCACCATTGGATAAATCGCAACAAAAGTCTGTAATTGATTTCTGTACACGTGAACTGCTAACGCCAAAAGGACTGCGTACTCTGTCGCCAAAGAGTGGAGGATATAACCCTATGTATGTCGGTCCTCAAGTACAGCGAGACTATGCTTACCACTCTGGTACGGCTTGGCCTTGGCTTGGAGGCTTCTATATGGAGGCATGCCTAAAGGTCTATGGAAAGTCAAGAATCAGTTTTGTACAGCGTCAGATGATAGGGTTTGAAGATGAGATGATGTACCATGCTACTGGTACTATATCAGAACTCTTTGATGGAAATCCTCCATTTCATGGAAGAGGCGCTATGGCTTTTGCCATGAATGTGGCAGAAATACTACGTACGATGAAACTTATTGATCAATATAATCAGCAATAATCTCTTACGTAGATATAGAAATATATAATTAAACAATATCACAGTATTCAATTCAACAATATGAAAGTATTAATGTTTGGTTGGGAATTTCCTCCAAAAATATACGGTGGACTGGCTGTCGCATCATATGGCATTACAAAGGGGTTGTCAATGCAAGGTGATGTGGAAACGACGTTTTGTCTGCCACGCCCCACAGGAGAAGAAGAGGATTTTCTTAAAATAATAAATATGAGCCAGGTGCCTATCGCTTGGCGTGATGTGCAGTATGATAATATTAAGCATCGATTTGTAGGACATAAAGCTGAGGATTACTATCGTTTTCGTGACCATATATACGCTGATTTTAATTATATGCAAGGACTTGATGATCTCGGTTGTATGGGATTTGCCGGTGGTTATCCAGGCAACCTGCACGACGAAATTAACAATTTCTCTATCATAGCAGGGGTTCTTGCACGCTCGGAGCAGTTTGAAATTATTCACGCTCATGATTGGCTCACATATCCAGCTGGAGTACATGCAAAGATGGTTAGTGGGAAGCCTCTGTGCATACATGTGCATGCTACAGACTTTGACCGCTCGCGTGGCAAAGTAAATCCTACGGTTTACTCCATAGAGAAAAATGGAATGGACCATGCTGATTGTATCATGTGCGTCTCAGAATTAACACGTCAGACTGTAATAAATCAGTATCATCAGGACCCTCGCAAATGTGTTGCTATGCATAATGCTGTATATCCCCTTAGTGAAGAATACAGAAGCATAGAGCCACATAAGATTCCCAATGAAAAGGTCGTTACCTATCTTGGACGCATTACCATGCAGAAAGGACCGGAATATTTCATAGAAGCAGCCAAACTCGTATTGCAACGTACACAAAATATACGTTTCTGTTTTGCTGGTTCTGGTGATATGATGGCTGCCATGATAGAATTGGCAGCAGCATACGGTATTGCTGACAAATGTCATTTCCCAGGTTTTCAGCGTGGCAAGCAAGTATATGAGTGCTATAAAAACTCCGATGTATTTGTAATGCCTTCAGTTTCAGAACCTTTCGGTATTGCTCCACTTGAGGCAATGCAGTGTGGGTGTCCTTCTATCATATCCAAGCAATCTGGTTGTGGTGAAATACTTACAAATGTAATAAAAGTGGATTATTGGGATATACATGCCATGGCTGATGCTATATATTCAGTATGTATGAACCAAAGCCTACATGATTATCTCGCAGAAGAAGGTATGAAAGAGGTGGATCGTATCACATGGGAGAAGGTTGGCTGGCGCATACGTCAATGTTATGAACAACTACTATCCAAGGGATGGTTCGACCACGAAGAGTATCAGCGTAATTATATACCGAACTAATAAAATAAAAACCATCAACAAATACATACAACAATATGAAAACCATTTGTTTATACTTTGAGATACATCAGATAATTCATCTGAAGAGATATCGTTTTTTTGATATTGGTACTGATCATTATTATTATGATGACTACGAAAATGAGCGTAGTATCTCCTATATTGCTGAAAACTCATATATGCCTGCTCTTTCTGCTATTCAAGAGATGATAGAGCAAAATGGTAACTACTTTCGTGTTGCCTTTTCGCTTTCTGGTGTTGGAATGGAGCAACTTGAGGTACATGCACCACAGGTTATTGAAAAATTGCAGGAACTCAATGAGACAGGCTGTGTAGAATTCCTTACCGAACCTTATTCCCACGGATTAGCTGGTTTAGCAAACGAAGAGAGTTTCAAGCGTGACATAGAGAAGATGTCAGATAAGATAGAGCAATATTTTGGTAAACGCCCTACAGTCATGCGTAATTCTTCTCTTATTTATACCGATGAAATAGGAGCTCAGGTTGCAGCACTCGGATATAAGGGAATGCTTACAGAAGGAGCAAAACACGTGCTTGGTTGGAAATCACCACATTATGTTTATAATTGTAATATGGCTCCAAACCTTAAGCTGTTGCTACGTGATGTTAATCTATCTGACGATATTTCTTTGCGTTTCAATAACTCTGCATGGGATGGCTATCCGTTGTTTGCTGATACTTATATCAACAATATAGCAGCGTGTCCAGATACAGAGCAAGTCGTAAATATATTTATGGAGTTGTCTGCTCTTGGCATAGCGCAACCGTTGTCAAGCAACATTCTTGAATTCCTTAAAGCATTGCCAGCCTGTGCAAAGAATGTAGGTTTGGAGTTCCTGACACCATCGGAGGTCATAGATAAGTATCCATCTGTAGGTGCTATTGATGTTCCTGATACTCTTTCGTGGGTGGATGAAGAGCGTGACTGTTCCGTTTGGCTCGGTAATCAAATGCAACGTGAGGCCTTTAATAAGCTATATAGCGTAGCAGACCGTCTGTTAATAGCCAAAGATCCACGTTTGCTTCAAGACTGGGATTATTTGCAGGCATCAAACAATTTCCGTTTCATGACAACGAAACCGAGCAATGCCAATATTGACCGTGGCATATATGACGGACCTTTTGATGCGTTCACAAATTACATGAATATTCTTGGAGACTTCATATCTCGTGTTCGTACTCTGTATGGTGGTATAGATAATGAGGAACTAGAGAATATGCTTACTACTATTACAAATCAGGGTAAGCAGATAGAAACGCAAAACAAGGAAATACAACGTCTGCAAGCCAAACTCGCAAAATATGAAGGCGGAAAGGGTGAAGCAAAGAAATCAAGTACGAAGAAAACTACTGTTGCGGATACAAAAAGTAAGAAGTAATTTCTTTTGTATTTCTTTCAGAGCCGTTTGTGACTATTCCTTGATTTTTCTTTGAAACGAATCTTTCTGATTTACTATTTGTTTGTACAATTAAAACATCAAAAGTCAAGATTATGTACAGAATGAATGTAAATCAGAAAAATTCGTTTCAAATTATTTATTATAATGACTAGTTGAAAAGTTATACCTTCTCGACATCTAATTGAAAAACATATAAAATACCGTGAAGGTAAAAAATATTTACTCACACGGTATTTGTAGTTAGTTGTCCGTTTTCATTTTTTGACGAGTAGATACTAATATTCTTCCTCGTCGAAAAGAAAGTCTTCTTTGGTAGGGTAGTCAGGCCAGATATCTTCTATAGAGTCATAGACCTCATCCTCATCTTCAAGTTCCTCAAGGTTTTCTATCACCTCGAGCGATATGCCGCTTCGGGTGGCATAATCAAGCAGCTCCTCTTTTGTGGCAGGCCACGGAGCATCCTCTAATTTAGAAGCTAATTCAAGTGTCCAGTACATGGTTTATTAATAATTAGCGAATTAATAATTAAAAGTATCTTGCGCACGGCTTGTGCAGTAGATATGTATAAATCGTGTGCAAAGGTACAATAATTTTTTTTATCTGCAAGTTTTTTTCCATGTTTTTTCTTCTATATTGCTAAGAAAGTTTAATTTTCGTGCTAAAACGAAGAGATAATCGGATAATCTGTTGAAAAAAAATAGTATGTGAACATTAAATTCTGTAGTATAATCATTAACATCCTCATTGCAAAGAGTTTTTTTGAGACTGATAATACGTCTTTCTGCTCTGCGACATACAGTGCGGCATACATGGCATTGTGCAGCTGCTATACTCTCTCCTGGCAATACGAAACTATCCAACTCGGGCAGAGTGCTATTGAGAATATCTATTTGTTGTTCAAGCGTGTCAATCTCGCTACTTTCAAATTTTGCCGAAGAATATAATGGCGTTTGTTGTGTATCAGTAGCAAGATATGTACTTATACTAAAAAGAATGTTCTGTATATGCAGTATGTATTCTGCAAGATTGTTGAAAACTGACGATGGCTCATAAGGCATCTTGGCTTCTTCGTTGATGTAAGCCCGTAACAATCCTAAATGAGAAGATAATTCATCTACAGTACCATAGGCTTCAATACGTTCACAATCTTTTGATACTCGTACTCCGCCCACAAGGGAAGTAGAGCCCAAGTCACCAGTTCGAGTGTAAATTTTAGACAGTTTCATGGGTGTGATATATGATAATGTTCAGAGTAACGCTTTATGTCAAACAACGCAAAGCCTATGCAGACCATGTCAAATGTAATAACGTGTCTTTGGTTTAGAATACTTTGCCATATTTCCTGGTTGTCAGCGAGTATGTTTTTTACGATGATGATATCGGCGTTATGTATATGTTTTGCTCTGTCGTGAGAATTAAAATCAACACCTGTAGCAGTTTCTATAGCATCTTTTTCCAACTCGGAATAGTTGCCTAACAATCTTATGTGTTTACTGCGTTCTGCGTTGCACATACGAAAGAGAAGCCTGGCAATTCTATGTTCTTGTGGAGTTGCTGAAGGATGCCGTAATAAAAGGTCATCATACGCATAGTAGGGCAAAGATTCACGCAGGACTTCATGTAGATAAGTATAATCACTTTTTGACTCTATACCAAAACCAAGATTTTGCCACCAGCGTCTTATGGAAAAACGACTAATACTATTCTTTCTCATTTTGCTTGATATTGTTTGTCAACTCTGGATATTGTATTCTTGGATGATAAATCGCCCCTAGACGTTCGATAAGAATGCGTTTTGCCGTTGCTATATCGCGGAAAGTTATAGGACATTCATTGAAAAATCCTTCACCAACCTGCGAGTCGATAATCTTATTTACTAGGGAGGCCAAAGATTCTTCATCGTATTTGTTAAGAGAACGTGAGGCTGCCTCAACGGCATCAGCCATCATCAGAATAGCTTGCTCTTTTGAGAAAGGATTGGGACCAGGATAACGAAATGGAGTGTCATCTATTTCTTCATTTGGATGTTCATTCTTATATGTATTATAAAAATACTTGGTTAATCCATTACCATGATGTGTAAGAATGAAATTACGTAATACATCTGGTACACCGTTTTCCTTTGCTTTTTCTATACCATCTGCCACATGAGATATAATGACTTTAGCACTTACCTGTGGCGTTAGTCTCGTATGCGGATTGATACCTGCCTGATTCTCTGTAAAGAAAGTAGGACGGCGTAGTTTTCCAATGTCATGGTATAAAGCGCCAGTACGAACCATGAGACTTTTTGCCCCTATCTCAGAGGCTATGGCTGCTGCAAGATTTCCTACCATGATAGAGTGCTGGAAAGTCCCTGGAGCCCTTTCTGATAATTCACGTAGTATTCCACGATTAGTGTCAGAAAGTTCTATCAATGTGACAGGTGAAATAAATCCGAACACTCTCTCAACGAAAAACATAAGAGGATAAGCCAATAATAATAATATTCCGTTGAGAATGAAACATATATATGAATGTTTTAATATATCGAATGTAACGTCTTTGTTGTCAAGAAACTTTGCTATTGTATATGTGATTAAGCAGGTTACTGAGACATAAAAAGCCACAAGAAACATATTGGAACGCTTAGATATGGTACGCAGTCCGCAAATGGAAATTATGCCTGCAGACATCTGTATGAATATGTATTCGAACTTGTCACTTACTGGTGCGGCACATATCAATACTACGGCAGTATGTGTCATGAATGCTGTACGTGAATCGAGAAACACACGTATAAACATGGGCACCAAGCATATTGGGAGTATATATATGTTTCGTGGATCGAATCGCATGATGATGGAATTGGCAACAGGAAAAATGGTCATAAGGAAGAAAACCATGTTAAGCGACCTCTGCTTGGGTAAATAATCTCTGCGATACAACTGAAGATATAACATCAGTTGGAGCATAAGGATTGCTACATATATCCACTGAATACCATTAGTTCTCAGCAGATCATACCAAGTGCTGTTTGACTGTGCATCAATGAAATTATTGTAACTGTCAATCATGCGTGCTTTTTCCTCGGTAATGATGTCACCTCTGTTGATTATTTCCTGACCAGGTTTGATAACTCCTGAATTTGTGGAAATCATGGAGATAATATCGTGCTTAGCTTGTTCGCTACGCCTTGCATCGTATGTGACATTAGGAACTATGAACTCATTGATGTTGTTTTTTAATAGCAGTTCCTTGTCGGCTTCGATTCTTTTATCATTAAACAGGCGTTCATAAGCTTGTTTTGTAGATATGCAGTCCTTGACAAACCGCTTGTTAGCATTTTTATTGTCAATGATAACAATAGCAGCAGTACTATCCGAGCCTATCATCTGTAGGTATTCACTGTGTGACAATATGCCTTGCTGATACAAATCAGATAATATGTCGGCAACAGATTGCAGACAATATGCCGACAACTTTAGATTTGATGTTTCTTGCTGATTTAAGAATGCAGCAATCTGTTTTTCACCAATAGATTTATCAAGATTATAGTATGGAAGGTATTCACTCTGTAATGCTTCCTGCCGTTCTAATTCCACAATCTTTGGATCTTTCTGAATTAGTATTTCACCAGGAGATATAAGTTGCGCATTGGGCCAAGGATTGCCTATTTCGTATGTTAGACGCGGCTTCTCTGTATTAGGCATAGCTAATACGATTAGAGTTACTGCAACTGCTAAGATTGATACTATTTTTATGAATGATTTAACACCAGAAATCTTGCTGATGTTGACGTTTTCCATTGCCATAGTAAGTGTTTTTTGGGTTTCTGCTTGCAAAAATACAAAAAAAAAATGAGTTATATCTATATAAGAGTTTAAAATTTGTGTAATTCGACAAAAATTAGTAACTTTGCATTGTTTTAACATATAATACACACAACAGAATAGATAAATTATCTAACAAAAAAGAAGATGATGGATAGAAAAGTAAGAGTACGCTTTGCTCCGAGTCCCACGGGGGCATTGCATATCGGAGGCGTACGTACGGCTTTATTTAACTACCTTTTTGCCAAACAAAACGATGGAGACCTTATTTTTCGTATAGAAGATACAGACTCTAACCGTTTCGTTCCTGGAGCAGAAGAATATATAATAGAATCTTTTCGGTGGCTTGGTATAACGTTTGATGAAGGTGTAAGTTTTGGAGGCAATAAAGGTCCTTACAGGCAAAGCGAACGTAGGTATATATATAAAAAATACGTAAAACAACTTATAGAAAAAGGAAAAGCATATATAGCTTTTGACACTCCAGAAGAGTTGGAAAAGAAACGGGTTGAAGTTCCTAATTTTCAATATGACGCAAAGACACGCCATGAAATGCGTAATTCACTTTCTCTTTCAGCAGAAGAAGTAGAAAGTCTTATTGCTGATGGTCATCAGTATGTAGTCCGCTTCAAGATAGATGCGGGCGAAGATGTTATAGTCAACGATATGATAAGAGGAGAGGTTCACATAAAAACCGACATCCTTGATGACAAGGTACTCTACAAGAGTGCTGATGAATTACCTACATATCATTTGGCTAATATAGTTGATGATCATCTTATGGAAGTAAGTCATGTAATACGTGGTGAAGAATGGTTACCCAGTGCTCCATTGCATGTTTTGCTTTACAAGGCATTTGGGTGGGAAGATACGATGCCACAGTTTGCACACTTGCCTCTGTTGCTAAAGCCCGAGGGTAAAGGTAAGTTGTCGAAGCGTGATGGTGACAGACTGGGCTTTCCTGTCTTTCCATTGGAATGGCACGATCCAAAGACAGGAGAGGTTAGCACCGGATTTCGCGAGAGTGGTTACTTCCCCGAGGCTGTTGTCAATTTCTTAGCATTACTTGGATGGAATCCAGGTACAGAGCAAGAGATTTTTACTTTAGAAGAACTGGTTAATGCCTTTGATATTTCACGTTGTTCAAAAGCAGGCGCAAAATTTGATTATAAGAAGTGCATCTGGTTTAACCATGAGTATATATTGAAGAAGTCAGCAGAGGAAATTGCCAAACAGTTTGCTCCGATAGTGGCTAACAATGGAGCGGATGTTAGCCAAGAGCGTATTACTCAAGTAGTAGGCATGATGAAGGACAGGGTGAACTTTGTAAGTGAATTGTGGCCTTTGTGCTCGTTCTTCTTCTTCGCACCTCGCACTTATGATGAAAAAACAGTAAAGAAACGTTGGAAGGAAGATTCTGCACGTGTAATGACAGAATTGTCTATGGTATTGAAAGACATTGACGATTTCTCCGTTATTGGTCAAGAGCGTGTTGTAATGAATTGGATAGAAGAAAAAGGCTACAAATTGGGTGATGTTATGAATGCTTTCCGTTTGTGTCTCGTAGGAGAAGGAAAAGGACCTGGCATGTTTGACATATCAGCATATCTCGGCAAAGAAGAAACATTAAGTCGAATAAGCAAAGCTGTAAAAACATTAGGATGATGTATAATATTATATTTTATATATACGAATTTGGTGTGTTTATAGCGAGTTTCTTTTCCCAAAAGGTAAGACTGATGTGGAAAGGAGAACGTGCAGCATTCTCATATTTGAAGGAAAAGGTTGATCAAAATTCCGATTATGCATGGTTTCATGCTGCATCATTGGGCGAATTTGAACAAGGACGTCCAATCATTGAAGAATTCAGGCGTATATATCCAGAGAAGAAAATTCTCTTAACTTTTTTTTCTCCTTCAGGTTATGAAGTTCGTAAAGACTATAATGGCGCAGATATAATATGCTACCTGCCAATAGATACTCCAACAAATGCCATACGTTTTCTTCGGATTATCCGTCCCTCTGTCGCTTTCTTCATTAAATATGAATTTTGGTATAATTACCTTCACATACTAAAGCATAGAAATGTTCCTGTTTACAGCGTAAGTAGCATATTTCGTCCGAATCAGATATTCTTTAAATGGTACGGAAGGAGGTATAAGAATGTATTAAAATGCTTTACTCATTTCTTTGTTCAAAACGAACAAAGTTGTAAGTTGTTGCATAGTATTGGAATTGATAAAGTTGATGTAACAGGTGATACTCGTTTTGACAGAGTAATACAGATAGCACGTCAAAGTAAGGAGATAGAGATTGTAGAAAATTTCAAAAACAATCAAAAAGTATTTGTCGCAGGTAGTTCTTGGGAACCAGACGAAGAAATTTTTATACCGTACTTTGAACAACACAAGGATTGGAAATTAATTATTGCACCCCATGTCATTGACGAAAACCATTTGTGTAAAATACAAAAAATGCTTGAAGGTAGGACTGTTAAAAGGTATACACAAATAACGGCTGATGATAATTTAAAAGATATAGAAATTCTGATAATAGATTGTTTCGGTTTATTGTCGTCAATATATAAATACGGTAATATAGCGTATGTAGGTGGTGGATTCGGAGTAAGTATACACAATTTACCAGAAGCAGCAGTTTGGGGTATTCCTGTAATATTTGGACCTAACAATTCAAAATTCGTCGAAGCACAAGAGTTGAAATCTTGCGGAGGTGGCATTGAAATTAAAAATTCTGATGATTTCAAACAGGTGATGAATGATTTTATATCAGATGAACAAAAACTCCAAAAAGCTTCAGAAGCAGCTGAAAACTACGTAAAGTCTAATTCTGGTGCTACAGAAGAAATATTTAAATTGATAGAAAAATCAAATAACAACAAGTGATATGAAAAAGAATATTGAAACGATATGTATTCACGGTGGTTGGAAACCAACGAAAGGTGAACCTCAGCAGTTGCCAATCTATCAGTCAACAACATTTAAGTATGACACCAGTGAGCAGATGGCTCGCTTATTTGACCTTAAGGATTCTGGATATTTTTATACACGACTTGCAAACCCAACTAATGATGCAGTAGCAAAGAAAATCGCTGCACTTGAGGGTGGGGTAGGAGCTGTGCTTACTTCATCAGGTCAGGCAGCAAATTTCTATGCAATCTTTAATATATGCGAAGCAGGTGATCATTTCATAACTTCTAACACCATTTACGGTGGCACATTCAATCTGTTTGGAGTGACCATGAAGAAGTTAGGAATTGAATGTACTTTTATTGACCCAGACTGGGATGATGAGAAGATAGAAGCATGTTTTAAGGATAACACTAAGTGCTTCTTTGGCGAAACGATATCTAATCCTGGTGGTAATGTTTTTGACATAGAACGTTTTGCGAAAATTGCTCATAAGCATGGTGTGCCACTAATTGTGGACAACACATTTGCAACACCTGTTAATTGTCGTCCATTTGAATGGGGATGTGATATCGTAACACATTCAACGACAAAATATATGGATGGTCACGCTACACAGGTAGGAGGTGTTGTTGTTGACTCTGGTAATTTCGATTGGGAGAAGTATGGAAAGAAATATTGTGGACTTACTACACCTGATGAGTCTTATCATGGACTGACTTATACCAAGGCATTCGGAAAACTTGCCTATATTACAAAGTTGGTGTCACAGCTAATGCGCGATTTGGGTTCTATTCCTGCTCCTCAGAATTCATTCTTGCTTAATCTTGGACTTGAAACACTTGCTCTTCGCATGAAGCAGCATTGTGCTAACGCTCAGAAAGTAGCAGAATGGCTTGAAAAGAATGAAAAAGTAGGTTGGGTGAACTATTGCGGCCTCAAGAGTAATAAATATTATGAGCTTGGTCAGAAATACTTGCCAAACGGTTCCTGTGGTGTGATAGCATTTGGATTAAAAGGTAGTCGTGAGGAAGCTATCAAATTTATGGATAATCTTGATTTCATATCAATAGTTACCCATGTTGCAGATGCACGAACCTGTGTATTGCATCCAGCAAGTCACACGCATCGACAGATGTCAGAAGAACAGTTGCGCGAAGCTGGAGTAGCACCGGATTTAGTTCGTCTTTCCGTAGGAATCGAAAACGTGGAAGATATTATTTCCGACTTGGAGCAGGCTATGGCTAAAATGTAATATAAGGGTTAATATGCTGGTAAAGACTTATTGTGCAGCAGTAAATGGCCTTAGTGTCAATACTGTAACAGTAGAAATCAGTGTTGAATCAGGTATGAAGTTTATTCTTTCAGGACTTGGCGGCGAGGCTGTTCGCGAGAGTCTTGGAAGAATAACTTCTGCTGTAGGCTATAGTGGATTTAAATTTCCACATAAAGCAATAACAATAAATCTTGCTCCAGCAAATATAAGAAAAGAAGGGTCTGCCTACGATTTGCCAATGGCGGTAGGACTACTTGCCGCTGACGAGAGTATTGTATCAGACAAACTGCATGAGTATATGCTTATTGGCGAGATTGGTCTCGATGGGAGATTAAAACCCGTAACAGGAGTCTTACCTATTGCCATATTAGCACGAAAAGAGAAATTCAAGGGATTAATCGTTCCTAAGGAAAATGCACGTGAGGCTGCTGTTGTAAACAATCTCGAAGTATATGGAATGGAGACATTGCTTGAAGTAGTACAGTTTCTTTCTGGACAAACGGACGCAGAACCTCTTATCGTAGATACACGAAAGGTGTTTTATGAGCAGCAGGCAGAGACGACAGAGCTTGATTTTGCTGATGTAAAAGGACAGGAGTTTGTCAAACGAGCTATGGAGGTTGCTGCTGCTGGGGGACATAATTTGATTATGGTAGGTCCTCCAGGTTCTGGAAAAAGTATGATGGCGAAACGCCTACCAAGTATCTTGCCGCCATTGTCTTTGGCTGAAAGTTTGGAAACAACTCAAATCCATTCCGTTGCAGGTAAATTAGGTACAGACCAGTCGCTTATTTATCGTAGGCCTTTTCGTGCACCTCATCATACTATTTCGCAAGTTGCATTGGTAGGAGGAGGAGCTACACCACAACCAGGAGAAATCAGTCTTGCACATAACGGAGTGTTATTTGCTGATGAATTACCAGAGTTTAGTAAAAGTACTCTTGAAGTCTTGCGTCAGCCGTTGGAAGACAGGAAGATTACCATTTCACGAGCAAAATACACATTAGAATATCCCTGTTCCTTTATGTTCGTTGCAAGTGCCAACCCTTGTCCTTGCGGGTATTATGGTGATCGTACACATAATTGTATCTGTACTCCTGGACAGATACATAGATATATGTCGAAGATAAGTGGACCAATGCTTGACCGTATTGATATTCAGTGTGAAATACAAGCTGTTCCGTTTGCCCAGTTAGCGCAACTTAAACCTGGTGAGTCTTCGGCTGTGATTAGACAAAGAGTTATTGCCGCAAGGAAAATACAGGAAGAAAGGTTTAAGGATTTTAAGGATATCCACTGTAATGCTCAAATGACCGAGAAACTACTGAAAATCTTTGCTGTACCAGATGACCAGTCGCTTGAAATGCTGCGTATGGCAATGGAAAAATTCAGATTAAGTGCCAGAGCGTATAGCAGAATACTGAAAGTCGCACGAACCATTGCTGATCTTGCTGGTTTAGAAACTATTGGCTTTAATCAGATTGCTGAAGCTGTGGGTTACAGAAATCTTGATCGAAGCGATTGGGCTGAAAGATAAAAGAGTTGTGATTTTTACGACATAAAAGCTGCACGTTGAAAGATGACAGAAAGAAAAATAGAAATAATGGATTCAACGCTCCGTGATGGTGAGCAGACAAACGGAGTTTCTTTCCTTCCGCATGAAAAATTGAGTATTGCACGCCTCTTGTTACGAGATGTAAAAGTAGATCGTATAGAGGTTGCATCAGCACGCGTATCAGAAGGCGAAAAAGATGCCGTAAAAATGATTTGTCGCTATGCTAATCAGTTAGGATGTCTTGACTCTGTAGAGGTCCTGGGATTTGTTGATGGCGGAAAATCTATTGACTGGATATGTGAATGTGGAGGCAGGATTATAAATTTGTTGACAAAAGGCTCAAAGAACCATTGTGTCCATCAGCTTAACAAAACACCTGATGAACATATTGCTGACATCGTTGAAAACGTCAGAATGGCAAAAGACAAAGGGCTTAGTGTAAATATATATCTTGAAGATTGGTCAAATGGTATGATAGACTCTCCTGAGTATGTATATCATATGATAGAATCATTGCAGGATATAGGCATTTGTCGTTTTATGCTTCCTGACACACTTGGAATATTAACTCCGAAACAGACGGCCGTTTTCTTCAAGGATATGGTCAGCCGTTTTCCGAATACTCACTTTGATTTTCATTCCCACAACGACTATGACCTGGCAGTAGGTAATACGCTCTCTGCTGTTACCAGTGGCGCTCGAGGTGTACATGTAACGGTAAATGGATTAGGGGAACGCTGTGGTAATGCGCCTCTTGCTTCCGTGCAAGCTGTATTGCATGACCAGTGTGGCATAGAAACATCTGTTGAGGAAAGTATGCTCAATGAAGTCAGCAAAGTCGTTGAAGGATATAGTGGAGTAGTTGTTGCACCCAATCAACCGATAGTTGGTGAAAATGTGTTTACACAGGTTGCCGGAGTTCATGCTGACGGAGACAATAAGCACAACCTATATTGCAATGCTCTCGTTCCTGAGCGCTTTGGGCGAAAACGCGAATATGCCTTGGGCAAAAACTCAGGCAAGGCAAATATAGAGAAGAATCTCAAGGAGTTAGGATTGGAACTCACGCCTGAGCAGACGCGTAAGGTCACACGCAGAATTACAGAATTGGGTGATCGTAAAGCTTTGGTAACTCAAGAGGACTTGCCTTTTATCGTAGCTGATGTATTGAAACACTCCGCTCCCGAGGATAGAGTTCGTTTGAAGGGATATATGGTAAGTCTTTCCTATGGATTGAAACCTCATGCTTGCGTAAAGATAGATATTGATGGAAAGCGTTATGAGGCAGACTCAAGTGGAGACGGACAATATGATGCTTTTGTTAAGGCTCTTCGTAATATATATAAGGAGGTATTGGGACGTACATTCCCTATGCTTGAGAACTATGCAGTAAGCATTCCTCCAGGCGGCAGGACTGATGCTTTGGTACAAACGCAGATAACGTGGCGCATGAAAGACGGTAGAGTATTGCGTACGAGAGCTCTTGATGCTGACCAAACGGAGGCTGCTATTAAGGCCACAATTAAAATGCTTAATCAAATCGAACCAGAATATCATAAAGGAAATCTGGATGTTTGATGATTATTCATTATTTATTTCAAAGCCTTGCGTATCGTTATAGATACTATTGGTTATTATTCACTACATATTGTAAAAAGATAGCAATTACCTTGTAATCAGGTAGCGATTACAAGGTAATTGCTATTCTTTTACTGACTAAATGCTATCCAATTACTACGCAAGATGCATCGTACTGAATATCTGAAGATTTATGGTATTATTTTTACATAGCAGGTCTTGATGATTTTTATCTTCTTTCCCTGCAACTGTGGACGGTGGAACTCGCCATCAATGACATAGATTTCCGTTTGCTTGTTTTTGGTTGCAGCGTCAACAGCTTCCTGCAATGAGAGGTAGTTGCCATGGCCAGTGGCAGAAACGATGTAATCGTAATGACGTACGTAAGGTTTCAGTTCGGGGCATACGTCAGCCATAGCATCTACAAGTCGCGAGGCTACTTCGTGGGCTCCATATACAGTGTAATGGGTATTGTCCTTGCCGTTCTTTACGGCACTTATCATGTGGAGTTTGCGAGAACCTTCTACGCCGAGACCATTTTCTAAGTCCTTAGTTATCTTGTTAGCATCTACGTAGGGTACTCGCATCATCTTTGCCACATTAGCAGGAGTTACGATGTATTGTCCATGGGTGTCAATGAGTGTGTCACTGTTTATCTTTTCCGTACCATTTCCCTTGGCTCCGCGCAGTGATTCATCGTCAACGCTTAGGTCGCTTTGACGATAGAAATTTCGGCGTACTACGGCATTCATGACGATTGGTGTAACGCCTTTCTCCTGTGCTGCGCGTATGAACATGCGGTAATTATCATCGAAGGTGAGACCAGGTTCGGTATGGCGTTTGTTATTCTTTTCAATCTTTCCCTTTTCATCGTTGTGGCCAAACTGTATGACAAGGTAATCACCAGGCATCATTGCGTCATATACCTTTTGCCAGTGACCCTCAATAATGAAACTGCGAGAACTGCGACCATTCAGTGCACGGTTGTCAACAATCACATTGTCTGAGAAAAAACCCTGCAGTGCCATGCCCCAACCGCGTTCCTGACCTTTCTTTATGTCTTTATTGGCCATGGTAGAGTCGCCAATCATATAGATGGTGAAACGACGCTCAGCAGAAGTCATGACAAAGAGCATGGCTAGCATCGTTAGTGCAACACCTGTTTTTATTAGTAGTTTGTTCATTTAATTATTGATTTTTTAGGTAATAAAAAAAGTAATAACCAGACAGCACATAACCATCCAATTATTACTTTTTTATTTTCAGATAAAAATTTAATTGTTTACGGAGCCTCCAACGATGTCAAGCAGTTCGTTTGTTATGGCTTGTTGTCTTGACTTGTTGTATTGCAAGTTTAATTCCTTCAGCAGTTCATCAGCATTGTCTGTTGCCGTCTGCATTGCAACCATACGTGCTGCATGCTCTGAAGCATTGCTGTCGAGTAGGGCGGTGTAGAGCATCAGATTTACATATCGAGGAACAAGCATTGACAACACAGTCTGCATATCAGGCTCAACAATGAAATTATCGTTCAGTGCTGTACCTTTCTTGTTCTCGTATTCGTGTTGCTGTCCCTTTTTCTTCAGATACTCAGAGGCTTTCTCTGTTGCAATGGTGCTTTTGAGGTCACGCTCATGATCATAATCCATTGCAGTCTCAATGTCGATTGGTAACAAAGTCTTACGCTGCAAAATCTGTGAGCCAGCGCTTTTGAAATGATGATAAATCATGTCAACCTTGTCTATCAATCCACTATCGAAATCAGATTGCAACTGACGACCTATTTCTGCGCATTGTATGGAATTAGGTTTATCAGCTAATTGACTGAAATTGCCTGCTGATTTTATTCCCATTTTCTGCACTTTTTCAGCCACCTTGCGCCCTATAGGATAAACTACGATATCAATGTGCTGCTCCTCATATTTTTCAATAACTTTCTGCATCAGTTTCAATACATTGGCATTGAAACCACCACAAAGGCTTGAATTACTTGAGAATACGAGTAGAGCAACTTTTCTTACCTGCCTAGGCTGCGTAATGCTACCTTTTGCTTCCACATCAGAGGCAAGAAAGGATTTAAGTATATGCTCCAACATACTTTCGTATGGAAGCATATTCTCAATCATCTGCTGTGCGTGATGCAGTTTGCTTGAGGCCACCATCTTCATTGCACTCGTAATCTTGCGGGTACTCTGAACTGATGTTATTCTGTTTTTTATTTCTTTTAATGATGGCATCTTTTGTGTTGATAATTAAGCGATTAATACTTAACTCTTAAATGCAGCAGCTACGTCGGCCATGCAGTCAGCAATTACTTTTGTTGCATCATCATTGATGTTGCCAGAACCGAGAAGGTCGATTACATCTTTATGCTTAGCTCGCATAGTGTCGAGGAATTGATCCTGACAGTCACGCACTTTCTCAACAGGTACGGAAGCCATCAGTCCCTTGGTGCCACAATACAAGATAGCTATCTGTTCACCAACTGGCATTGGTGAATATTGTGGCTGAATGAGCAACTGGTTGTTCTTACGTCCACGGTCAAGCGTCATAGCTGTAACTGCATCCATATCAGAAGAGAACTTGGAGAAACTCTCAAGCTCACGATACTGTGCCTGGTCAATCTTAAGCGTACCTGCTACCTTTTTCATTGATTTTATTTGAGCAGAACCACCTACACGAGATACCGAGATTCCTACATTTATAGCAGGACGGAAACCCTGATTGAATAGGTCTGACTCAAGGTATATCTGACCATCAGTGATTGATATCACGTTTGTTGGAATGTAGGCAGATACATCGCCTGCCTGTGTTTCAATGATTGGCAATGCTGTGAGTGAACCACCGCCTTTTACTTTGCCTTTGAGACTATCTGGTAGGTCGTTCATCTGCTCGGCTACTTCCTGCTGCTCATTTATCTTGGCTGCACGCTCAAGCAGACGAGAGTGAAGATAGAATACATCACCAGGATATGCTTCACGTCCAGAAGGACGACGCAAAATCAGAGATACCTCACGATAGGCTACAGCCTGTTTTGATAAGTCGTCATATACTACCAATGCGTGCATGCCACGGTCACGGAAATATTCACCAATGGCAGCACCGGCGAATGGTGCGTAGTATTGCATGGCAGCTGGGTCACTGGCTGTTGCTGCAACTACTATTGTATATGGCATAGCACCGCGTTCCTTCAAGTTAGCTACCAAAGCAGCTACAGTAGATGCCTTTTGACCTATAGCAACATATATACAATATACAGGTTTTCCTGCTTCATAGTAAGATTTTTGGTTGATGATTGTATCTATGGCTATTGCTGTCTTACCAGTCTGACGGTCTCCGATGATGAGCTCACGCTGACCACGTCCGATAGGTATCATCGAGTCAACGGCTTTTATGCCTGTCTGCAAAGGCTCTTTTACTGGCTGACGATAGATAACGCCAGGTGCCTTACGGTCAAGTGGCATCTCAAGGGCATCTGACATATCTATGTCTCCTTGTCCATCAATAGCCTGTCCGAGCGGATTGATAACACGACCAAGCATATTGTCGTTGACACGTATTGAAGCAATACGCTTTGTACGCTTAACTACCTGACCTTCCTTGATTCCACTTGTTGGACCAAGCAATACACAACCTACGTTATCCTCCTCAAGGTTCATCACAATGGCCATAGTACCATTCTCAAACTCAAGGAGTTCGTTAGCCTCTGCATTACGCAGACCATAAATACGAGCAACACCATCGCTGACGGTGAGCACCGTTCCGACCTCATCGAAGTTTGCGGAAGCAGATATGCCTTTCAGCTGTTCTAACAGCACCTGTGATACTTCGCTTGGTTTTATTTTGTCTGACATAATTGTTAATTTGCTAATTGTTTAAGAATATTATTCAACTGTGTATTCACTGAGGTGTCCATGCGGTAAGTATCATACTCAAGTACGAAACCACCCAAAATGTCGGGATTCACTTCAGTCTTGAATTCGACAGTTCCGTTAGTACGACTCTCTACCATTTTGCGCATCTTCTGCTCTGTAGCAGGAGTGACAGCAACAGCGGTAGTGAGCTTCCCTCGAATGATGTTATTCTGTTGACGGTAAAGAGTAATGAATGAGTTGGCAATGAATTGCATGACATTTTCGCGTCCTTCCTTTAATACAAGGTCTATGCAACGTTTCGTTACATCGCAGACGTTTTCGCCAGCGGCGGCAGACAATAATGCAGCCTTCTTCTCGCGAGCAATCATCGGGTTCTCAATTGTACGGCGGAGCTCAGGAACAGCCAAATAACTCTCGGCAAGAGATTGCATTTCCTGATACACCTGGTCGTCAACCTTCAACTCTGTACTGCATTTGAGTAGAGCTCTGGCATATCTTACCGAAATTACTCCTATATCCATACCTTTAGTTTGCTGATTAATGAAATAGTGAATAATTACTTCTCAACAGACACATCATCCAACAGTTTGTCAATCAATTCCATCTGAGCAGTGTCATCACTCAGCTTTTGGCGAACCACTTTTTCCGCAATCTGCACTGATAGTTCAGCTACCTGTGAGCGTATTTCGCGTATAGCAGATGCTTTTTCTGCCTCTATTTGCGCTTTTGCATCATTCAGCAGCTTTGCAGCATGTTCACGAGCATCAATTTCTGCTTTGGCTACCACTTCATCATGCGTGGCTTTTGCCTCTTTAAGCATAGCAGCTTGTTTTTCGCGTGCCTCTTGCAATAGTGCTTCACCCTCTTTCTGTATGTTGGCTAATTTCTCTGTAGCTTCCTGCGCTTTCTTCAGAGAATCGTCAATATAAGCCTTGCGCTCGTTAACCATGTTGATGATAACAGGGAATCCCTTTTTCCACAACACTGCCAATACGCACAGGAAGACAACCGCCATCCAGAAGAATAGTCCAAAATCGGGTGTGATTAATGACATAATAACTGTTTAGTTATGTTTTTGTTCTGTTTTCTTTAATTGCGATATTAAATCCGCATCTGCTTATAACTATACGAAGATAGCAAGAAGCGAAACAATCAAGCTGAAGAATGTTGCACCCTCGACAAGTGCGGCAGCAACAATCATGGATGATTGAAGTTTTGACTGCATCTCTGGCTGGCGTGCCATTGCATCCATAGCCTGACCGCCAATCTTACCGATGCCTATACCTGCACCGATAACTGCGAGACCACCACCTACTGTTGCACCGAGCTTTGCCAGTGCATCTGCTGCTAAAATCATTGATAAACTAATCATAGTTGTAAAAATTTAAAGTTGTTATTTATTTTTCTTTTTCTTTTTTATTTTCTCTCTCAGCAATATTTAATATGATATTGTTTTACAAATATTTATTCTGCATGGGAGTGACTCATATTTATATATATGGCACTGAGCAATGTGAACACCATAGCCTGAATGTAGCATACAAGTAATTCAAGGAACATCATAAATATACTCATCAGTACACTGACGGGAGTAATGAAGCCGCCCAGCAATTTTCCCATGAAGCCACCAAGTCCAAACATAATGAATATCATGCACGACAATGATATGGCTATTGCATGTCCTGCAAACATATTTGCAAACAATCGAACCATTAGAACTATAGGCTTTATGAAAACTCCGAATAGTTCGATTATTGGCATCAATGGCATTGGGCATTTTAGCCACATAGGTACTTCTGGCCAGAATATTTCGCGCCAATAGTGTGCATTACCCGTAACGTTGGTTATTAAGAATGTGCATAATGCGAGGAAACACGTAACAGCTATATTACCTGTTATATTTCCTCCACCTGGTGGAAACGGCACAACACCCATGAGGTTTGCAAAAAAGATAAAGAAGAAACAGGTAAGCAAGTATGGTGCGTACTTGTCAGCTTTTTCGCCCAATGTGGATTTTATCAAGTCGTCATATACTGACATGATAAACATATGCATCATCCCCGTAAAGCCTTTTGGAGCTGGGTCATTGATTTTATGTTTCTTACACCATCTGGCTGGTATCAATATGCAGAGCAGTAATATTATAGCATCGATAAATAGTACACAGACTTGCTTAGTAATAGATATGTCGAAAGCAACGGGCTGTAGTCCTGTAGCAGTCTGTTCCACTATCTTGCCTTTTTCATCTTCTGCTCCTTGAATATAAAAACCGTTTGGTCCTTTACGAAGCAAGTTTCCATCAGGTTCATGCTCAAACTGAGAACTACACATGACATAAAAACCGCTATTGCTACTATAGAATATCATGGGTAATGGTATTACTACAGCTTTTCCACTAATATCGGTGATATGCCATTGATAGGCATCTTGAACATGTCCGAACAATATCTCCTTCAAGCTAATACCACTGCCACCTTTCTCTGTTTCTTCTGCAGAAAAAGTTGGTAATGACACTGCAACCAGCATGAATAGGAACAATATGTATCTGAGATATTTCATGTTATTATATTCTCTTTTACTTTTTTATTTTTATCGAGGAACAATAAAAATAGGCTGTATCTATGATAAGCAACAGCGTGTATATAGCAAGAAATATTGATGAAAAGATTTTTATATTTTTCGTATCTTCTTGCAAATACCACAATGCTAAAGCAAACAACATTACAGACGTTGCAAGGCGTACTGTAGTTATTGCAAAAAATACTTTCGGTAATTGCGTGGCATTATTTTTTTTCACTTGTTTCCATACAATAATGGAGCCAATTGTCAATAATACCTGATACAGCAATGTTGCTACTAAGAGTATTGTTAGCATCTTTCTATTCTCGTTCTACACAGAGACTTACATTGTTTTTCAAGACCTCGACGAAGCCACCTACAATAGCAAAATTAGAACGTTCACCATTTAAGCCATATTCCACATTGCCTTTCTGTAATGCGGAAACGATAGGTGCGTGATTATTAAGAATTTCAAATTCACCCATCACTCCAGGCACTTTCACTATGTCGGCCTCCCCGTCATATAGGATTTTCTCTGGTGAGACTATCTTCAGTTTTAACATAAGCCAATCTCCTTTTGTTTTAAACCTGTGCCTGTGCAAGTAGTTTTTTGCCTTTCTCTATCGCTTGTTCTATTGTACCGACGTTGAGGAAAGCCTGCTCAGGTAAATCATCAAGTTCACCGTTGAGAATCATATTGAAACCCTTGATGGTGTCCTCTATGCTTACCATTTCACCAGGAACTCCAGTGAACTGTTCAGCAACGGCAAATGGCTGAGAAAGGAAACGCTGAACACGACGTGCGCGGTTCACTGTTAATTTATCCTCATCAGACAATTCGTCCATACCAAGAATTGCAATAATATCCTGCAGTTCTTTGTATTTTTGTAATATCTGTTTTACTCGTTGTGCACATTCGTAATGTTCCTTACCAACTACCAAAGGGTCGAGTATGCGCGATGTACTACCCAAGGGGTCAACAGCAGGATAAATACCGAGTTGTGCAATACTACGTGAAAGTTCTGTTGTTGCATCAAGGTGAGTAAATGTAGTTGCAGGTGCAGGGTCTGTTAAGTCATCAGCAGGTACATATACAGCCTGTACAGATGTGATAGACCCTGTCTTAGTAGATGTTATTCGCTCCTGCATTGAGCCCATCTCACTCGCTAATGTTGGCTGGTAACCTACGGCAGAAGGCATACGTCCAAGCAATGCTGACACCTCAGAGCCAGCCTGTGTGAAACGGAAGATATTATCAATAAAGAAAAGAATGTCACCACCTTGATCGCGGAATTCTTCTGCAACAGTCAATCCTGATAATGCAACGGATGCACGTGCGCCTGGTGGCTCATTCATTTGACCATAGACAAGTGTAGCCTGTGATTTTTTTAATTCTTCTGGATCAACGAGAGACAAGTCCCATTTTCCTTCAGCCATGGCTTCCTTGAATTTGTCACCATATTTAATAACTCCAGACTCAATCATTTCGCGGATTAGGTCGTTACCTTCACGAGTGCGCTCACCTACGCCAGCAAACACAGAGAATCCATTATTACCACCTTTTGCGATATTATTGATAAGTTCCATGATAAGCACAGTCTTACCTACACCAGCACCTCCGAACAGTCCGATTTTACCACCTTTCAGATAAGGCTCGAGCAGGTCAATCACCTTGATACCTGTTGCAAGCATTTCTTTTGATGTAGAAAGTTCTTCATACTTAGGTGCTTCACGATGAATAGGGTAGGGATTGTCTTTCGCAAGTGGTTTCATTCCGTCTATAGGCTCACCTATCACGTTGAGCATTCGTCCTTTCATTTGCTCGCCTGATGGCATACTAATAGGTGCGCCAGTGGGGAAAGCCTCTAAACCGCGCTGTAACCCATCAGTATTGTCCATGGCAACTGTACGAACAGTATCTTCACCAATGTGTTGCTGTACCTCGATGATTAAATCGCGTCCGTCGGGGCGCTTAACGCGTAATGCGTCATGAATTTTGGGCAGCACTTTCTCCGCCTCCTGACCTTTTGTGTCGAAAAACACATCGACAACAGGGCCAATTATCTGAGATATGTGACCAGTAATCTGTGACATATAGTATTAAATTTAATAAAAAAATATTGTTGTTTTTCAGTATTTCTGTCTATGTTTTGTGGTCAGTTTTCAATGGCAAAGTTATATAAAACTTTTTATTATTGCAAATTTTTTTCAAAAAAAACTCATTTTTTCTGTTTTTTTCTTGTAAATTATAATTATTATGTGTAACTTTGCCACATATTATTTTGATTTCGTTATATTTTTCCTATTGGTCAACGAAATCGCAATGAGGTTGGAGCGTCCTGTTCCAGCCTCTCTTGTGTTAATATTGGGGATTTTTTATTTCCCCAGATTTATAGTCTTATAATCAGTAGTCGGAAAATCTTATAAGCCAATTTAATCTATTGTTGATTTCAGCAACTATTGCCATCAGATGTATGAATGGAGTATTGCCCAAGAGAATCCCTCCATCATGCATGTGGAGATGGGGGTGGAATCGGATTCTACGTATGAAGTGGTATTTCGCAGCTATACGGGGGCAACGGTTCATTTTTATGTTGACAAGCATACTGGTGTTACAAGGATGGTGGAGAAAGTACCGCTACTTGATATTGAAAACGAGACAGGCAGAATCAATTTGTTTGATTACTTGAAGAAGGAATAGCATGTATGCGCCAGTTCGGGATAAGATTAGAACAAAAACAAGTCGTGGGGACAGATACTGTTTTAAAAACCAAACTTTTTGGATTAAAAGTGAGGCATTTTAACAATTCTTGTCTATTGATTGCATTTACACG
>CAMNCV010000129.1 GCA_946534585.1 uncultured Prevotellaceae bacterium | reverse complement strand
CCACTGCAGCCATTGAACGCATAATCACCGATGCTCGTCACACTGTTGCCGATAGTCAACGAAGTCATGCCACTGCAGCCATTGAACGCACTATTGCCGATGCTCGTCACACTGTTAGGGATGGTAACCGAGGTCAGGCCACTGCAGCCAGAGAACGCAGAAGAACCGATGACAGTCGTTCCTTCTTTTAGTACCACAGATGTATTATTAGGCATAGTTCCTTTATAACGATATGCTACATTTCCTGCATATACAACACCATCGTCTTGATTTTCATACCATGGCGTACCTTTGAACGCAGAAAATCCTATGCTCGTCACATTGCTGCCGATGATTATGGAAATTAGCCTTCTGCAATCAGAGAACGCATAACCACCGATGCTCGTCACACTGTTGGGAATAGTCACCGAGGTCAGGCCGCTGCAATACTGGAACGCCTCATAGCCGATGCGGGTCACACTGTTAGGGATGGTTACAGAGGTCAGTCCGTCGCAGTCATAGAACGCATAATCGCCTATGCCCGTCACGCTGTAAGTTTTACTATTGTAAGTGACTGTTTTTGGAATAGCAACATTTCGAGAGTATTCATTTGAATAAGAGGAATAGGAGGAACCACGATATATTACGTATACTGACGAGCCGGTACTGCCATCAGTATAGTTGTAATATATGGTAACGCCATCACTATTCTGCATTTCAAAATCATGAGCAGAAGCCCGCACGTAAGTCATACTCATTAGAATTACGAAAAGATATGTATATAAGTTTTTCATGATACTTTAGGATTTAAGTT
Source organism: uncultured Prevotellaceae bacterium (assembly GCA_946534585.1). Classification (GTDB taxonomy): domain Bacteria; phylum Bacteroidota; class Bacteroidia; order Bacteroidales; family Bacteroidaceae; genus Prevotella. The sequence goes on along the minus strand of CAMNCV010000129.1, from coordinate 2,494 downwards.
TATTTCTTCCTTATAGTAATTTGCTTCCCACACTAATTCATGTATTTTGAACTGAATCTTTCTCCAAACGTAGAATAATATTAAGTCCATCAAAAGGCAACCAATAAACACATAAGTCATTTTAACACAATGTGATAAATCCGGTAAAAAATTGGCACAGTTTATTTTAAGATGAAAAACTCGCCTTACCATAAGTGCTATTGGAGAAATTAGAGGAAGCAGAAAAATCATGTAACGTAAAAATGCTTCGTGAGCCTCTAAGGTTTTAACGCTACCTATAGGATCATTAACATTTTCGTAATAAGCTTTATAGTATTTATGATTGGTTGGAGCCTTTCTACACCTTTCTATTCTTTCTTTCATAACTTTAATCTTTGCTTTTTTTATCCATACAACATTGTTACGCGTATCACAAAAAATAAATCGTATTAAATCACAAAAGAAGCATGTACATCCACATTTACATTTACAATAATAACTACTTTTTCCTGTTATATCACAGAAAAAATCTGAGATTTCACCCAATGTCAAATCTAAACAACAGAGAAAAAATTTCCATAAGAATCCACAGAAATCATAAACAGTTTGCCATATAAATCCAGTAATAAAGCATAGGATTCCATATAGAAATGTTTGTACGGTTTCCCCCACTGCGAATACGCTATTCACATATCCCGGCAACCACAAAAATGTTATCAGGAAACCAATAATAAATTTAGTTAGTGCATCATAGAAAGTCATGCCATTAATCGTATTCATAGTTATGCCCTTTCCTTTCTGCCGCCAGCTACCCGGATTCAGCGTTATTAAGGTTAAACGGAAAGACGTGGGTTGCTCTACTTCTCGCCTATCCCACGTGAGGGCTCTCGCATAGCCTTGACCAGGATAAGCAACTCGAGATAGCCCACGTCGCGCGATATTGTAACGGCAGACCCTCCTTGCAAAACCGTACAAGGATATGGACTGCATACAATACACCCAAAGTGGACGCTCCGGTTGCGTAATCTTCTGGTCTTTGAATTTGCGAGATTCTCACGTAGAAGATAACGTTCGTAACGTCCTTTTCCAATAAGATTAGACCCGCTTGCCCTAATGGACTATCCGAGTCATGATGCAAAGATAAAGATATTTTTCTTTTCTTACAAATTTTTTACAAACTTTTTTCATGGAAATATAATGTGTGCGCACACAAACATTTCGCTACGCTCAGAGTGATACAGGATTGAAGAATTAAAAAGTTTAAAGATTGAAGAAAGAAAAGTGAGATGTGATAATTTCACTTTGACACATTATTTGTTGTTCTCTTTACAAAATGTCAAAATGAAAAGTGCCGCCAGAAAACTCAAAACAGGGCTTCTGACGGCACTTTCTTTGGCATGTTTAGGGACAAAAACAGCATTTACGACGTCAAAGCATAGCTTCCACACTGTAATATGATAGCTTTTACACTCTAAAAGCTATGCTTTGACAACGCAAAACGATAGCTTTTACAACATAATATGATAGCTTTTACAACCTAAAACGTATGCTTTTACAATTCTGGAAAAATTCTATTGCTGATTATCAGCGAGTTACAGACGACGAAATTTTGCTTGATTTTCAAAATAATTTCCCGTCGCTGGATTTTATCGCAAGGAAATCGAGGTTGAAAAAATCAAAGTGTAAGGAAAACGGGCCTTATTATTACAGAGTGAAAAGTGAAAAGTGAAGAGTGAATAATACAAATTACGGTTCGCATGTTATCTGCATCATCAACGATTATTTTTTGAACACAAATGGCACGAATAGCACGAATGTTTACTTCATCATGCTATGATTCGATAGATTAGGTAGATTCGAGTTCTTTTCTTGACCACGGATTGTGCTGATTTAACGGATTAGCTGCGCATGTGGTTGTTTGAACACTAATGACACGAATTGCACGAATAAAATTAATAACAATTATATGGGCATTATACGGGAATTATACGTTAAAGACAAGACTACGAATTATACAAATTAAACTCTAAGTTTGCAGTGTCTAAGAAAAAGATAAGATAAATCTTGCTTGGAAAGGTTCGATTCATTACCTTTGTTGTAAAAAGGAGGAACCGGCCTGCTGGAGAGGGAAACTCGAGATTAAACAGGGACAAGCCCATAATCCGCATCAGTCCTCCCAGCCACGTTGCAAGCTCTGATAGAATGATAACGGCTTCGAGCCTATTTAGAGTTTAGAGTCAATGCAACTATGCCGATTCCTATAAAACGGTACAAAGGTATGAAAAAAATCTTTATCGGCATCGATTTTTCCAAAGAAAAGTTTGATGCAACGGTCATAAAGGCCGAGGGAGTCGAGGAGCGTGCAGAGAGACAGCACGAAGTGTTTGACAACAAGGTGAGCGGTTTTCGTCGCCTGCTGAGGTGGGTGAAGTCTGTTGCGGACGAACAGGATACAGGTCTTTGGCTGTTCTGCGGAGAGAATACCGGCGGCTACAGCAAAGCCTTGTGCAACTAT
>CAMNCV010000128.1 GCA_946534585.1 uncultured Prevotellaceae bacterium | reverse complement strand
GCCTTCACGAGGCATTGCCGTATGTGCATCAAACCAATATGTCTTGAAAACATAGCCCAACCCATGGACTAACTGCTTTCAAGGGCAAAGGTAAGAATTATTTCTGAAATAAACAAAGAAAATCATGAAAAAGTGTGAACGAAAAACACTGTGTACGAGCACAACGAGCACGCACTGTTAAATGCACAGCATAACAAGTTACATATACACAAAAACGACCACAGATTTCTTTTCTACCACAGATTTCATGGATGACACGGATTATTTAAACAACGGATTAAAGCGGATTACACGGATTTTTAGACAACGACGCGTGCACGAATTATCTGTGTATCTCTGTGCTATCTGTGGGAGACTAACCTACATATTTAATAAAAATTAACCAATTGGTTATAATCTATGTCTCCAAAAAACATTAACTTTGCATCTATTATGAAACAGGTAATTACAGACAAGGCACCGCAGGCTATCGGACCGTATAGCCAGGCCATAGTAACAGGTGGCATGGTGTATGCCTCAGGACAGATAGCCATCAATCCTGAAACTGGCGACATCGTTGAGGGTGGCATTGAGGCACAGACACACCAAGTATTGAAGAACGTAAGCAATATACTTGCAGCTGCTGGCAGCAGCATGAACCGTGTGGTGAAGACCACGGTGTTTATGGCAGACATGGCAGACTTCGCCACGGTCAACAATATCTACGCCACTTACTTCTCAGAGCCATACCCTGCTCGTTCGGCAGTGGCCGTAAAGAGCCTGCCGAAGAATGTCCTTATAGAGATAGAGGTGGTGGCTGAAATAGAAAACTGAGGTTTACAGCCCCATGATAAAGACTGTTCTCTCACACTGCAGATTGTACGTGCTTTGCGCCATGATGCTCTTCGTAATTCGTGGCGTGGCGCAGGTCGGTACTACAGCGGAGCGCTTTGACATGCCGTACCACGTAAACAGTATGTCGCTGAGCAGCGACTCTTCGTATATCTGCATGACGTTCATGCAGTCGGGCAGGACGGCACGCTACGGCATCTTCGACCTGAAGAGCCGCCAACTGACGTGGATGTCGGAAACGATGGACACGGAGCGTGGCAGGGTGGTGCCCACAAGGTACGGACTGCTGGTGATGCACGACTGGGGACTGCTGTGGAACATCTCGCTGATTGATGCACAACGGGGCACTGCTACGTGGACGGAACCTGGCGTGGGCGGTTTCCGCTATGCCGAGCGCACCGATATGGCACTGGCGGTCAAGAAGAACGTCAGAGAACCAGGACTGATACTGAAGGCTTTCAACGTGAGCAACGGCGACACGCTTTGGCGATACCGCATAAACCATGAGTTTGTGCAGGGAATGAACGGTGGCATGTACTCCGTCAGCGATACTGTTGCTCTGGTGATTGCCGACCAACTGTGTCTTGTAAGCCGAGGACAGGGAAACATAGACTATTGCAGTTATGACACTCCGCAACAGGGCGCAGACCTGCCCACAATGATTACGGGAAATAAGATTTACGTATCAGACAGAAAGCATCTGAAGTGTTACGACAAGTGGCTTGAAGAAATATGGAGTGCGTCGCACCCTGCGGCAGCCCATGCCCGACTGCAACGCATAGGCAAGCGATTGTGTCTGATTAACGAGGGGTACGTCAAGAAGGTACTACCGCCTGACAATACTGGTGTGTCGGCAATAGTGAACCAGCAGGTGTGCAAGCCGTTCATAGCATTCTACGACAGGGAGACAGGCAAGAGACAGTCACTGGCATACCTCGACTGGAAACCATCTGACGGCACGCTGGAACGCATACTTGTCAATGCCGTGTTTTACGTCAAACAAGAAGGAAGTGACGGTTTTCGCAAGGTAGTGACACCCTCAGACGGTTGCTTTGTGAAAGTCAACGACGGCACTATCTATGTGCTTGACGAGAAAATGAAGATAAAGGAGAAATATACTGACGATAAGGTGTTTCACAGGTATTTCCACACATCGAGATGCATAGGCATATCATCAGTCAACGATGCCTACATAGCCACGCCCGAAGGAAAGCCACTATACCATCTGCCACAAGGCACCAACGCTGTCTGCAGGGTAGGTAACGAGGTGTTTTATACCGTAGGCGACACACTTTATTGGCAACCACTACCTTAATTCCTCCCATTCATCCTCTTTTATCACGATTTGTTGTCGGTTTTCAAATCGTAATAAAGAAAACTTTACAAAATAGTTGCAGATTTGTGCTAAAGTGTTAAAAAATGTATTAAATCGCTTTTTGTTCTGTTAATATTTTGCAGTTTTAAAAATAATTCGTATCTTTGCCCACACCTTAAATCAAAAATAAAACTACATAGACAACAAGGGACAACAAGAAGTTGTCGTTTTTAAGATAATAACCAAAAACCAGAAAACACCAAAAAATCACAACAGAAAACCATTCTAATGCAACAGTTCCGCGATACTGATGCTGCAAAATCGTAATTAACCTGGTAATACCATAGATATCAATAAAATAACCACAAAATAAAACCTACAAGCAATGAATAAGTATATTACTTTATTGCTGGCACCGCTCATGCTGACAGCATGTGGAGTGGATGTGCCTCAGGAGACTCAGTCATCATTCGAGACGATGACTGTGAAGAAATCGGATATTGAACTGCCCTATAAGTTCAGTGCTAAGATGAAAGGTAGCAACGATGTGACGATTACCCCACAGGCGAGCGGACAGTTGATGAAGATTTGTGTGACTGAGGGTCAACAGGTGAAAAAGGGTCAGACGCTTTTTATTATCGATTCGCGCAATGCTCGACTGGAGTTGGAGGCTGCACAGGCTAACCTGCAGGCTGCCAAGGCACAGGAGAACTCTGCCAAGCTGGAGTATGAGTCAAACAAGAACCTCTTTGACAAGAAAATCGTGAGCAGTTATATGCTCAGCAACAGCGAGAATGCCTACAAGCAGGCTCAGGCAGCAGTGGCTCAGGCACGTGCTGCCGTGAACCGTGCCAAGGTGGAGTTGGGCTTCTGTACCATCACCGCCCCGGTATCGGGAGTGACGGGCAGCATCCCGGTGCGTGTGGGCGACCAGGTATCGCCAATGAGTGAACTGACTATTCTCAGTGGCAACACCACAATGTATGCTGAGTTCTCAGTGAACGAGGCCATCATAGAGGAGATGGTACATTACGGCATTAATGCAGACGAGATGGATAAGTACATAGCAAAATTGCCGGAAGCTACGTTTGTGATGAAGAATGGCACGAAGTATCCTCACAAGGGACGTGTGGTCAG
>CAMNCV010000127.1 GCA_946534585.1 uncultured Prevotellaceae bacterium | reverse complement strand
GTCGCGCAGGGCGGTAAACATCATGGCGGTTTGGATGCTCACAGGTTTCTGGCATGGTGCAGCATGGAACTTCATACTTTGGGGACTGTACTATGGATTCATACTCATGGCAGAGAAGGCAGTGCTTGACAGAATGGGCAAGAAAACTGTAACGTCGTTGTGGGGATGGGCGTACGCTTTCATCGTAGTCAACTTGGGCTGGGTTTTATTCCATCTTACAGATTTCGCCATGTTGAAGAGTGTGCTTCATGATATGTTTATATACCATCCGACAGATTGGTTGAGACTTATGGCAGAGAATTCTGATACGCTGCTTGCGTTGGTTTACATACCAATAGGATTATTCTTCAGTTTCCCCGTGCTCACATTCATAGCAGAGCGTAAGACAACGGCAATGCTTACGGTGCGCACTGTAGTTGCGGCTATGTTGCTGCTATTAAGTATAGTTTACATAGTCAGTTCATCATTCCATCCTTTTATATATTTCAGATTCTGACATACTGTTTAGGATGGGTGAGTATGATTGCCAGGTTCCGCAGCCATGATGTAGTATGCAGAATGGACTACCATTCCCAGAAGAAGGTGTATGTTGTGGTGTAGGGGTCTCCGTAACTGTATGTGTAGGTGCTGTTTGTCGTAAGTTTTACTACACGCCCCTGACTGTCCATCTCCCATGTATTGGTATTGCTTTCAGTGTATGAACTATCCTTGTGTGTCCATGCCAAAGGCAAATGTTTGGTACCCTTGCCCATTCCTCCTACCCAGTATAGTATATAGTTGTCATCAAAATCTATACCCATGCCATGGTCATACTCCATCATGCCGTATGTATTAAGGATAGGAGTGATTTGTGAAGGGGTTTGATATGCTATCGATGCCTCGAGTACTCCGTCAACATATGTGGATACGATGTCACCGTCACTATAGACGTAACTGTAAGTCTCATACTTCGACTCGTCTGAGAGCTTGAAATCCTTTGTGCTTGTCAGCATGTCGTCCTCATTATAGGTAAAGGTGCAGCCATGGCCTGTAGTGCTCTCCATTCTGCTTATATAGCCGTTAGAACCGATGTTTGCCGTCACCGTCAGGTGTAGCGAGCCATCAACAAATTCATTGCATATTATCTTGTCGTCTGCGTAGGTGATGAGAAAGTTATATACCTTGTTGGCAGATCCGGAAGAGCCATACTTCGTACGTTTTACTGCTGTAACGAACCCCTTGTCATTGTATGTAAATTCATAGCGGTCATAATCATTCCTGCCATAGGCTTTTACAAGATTGTTGCCAAACACCCGCTTGGCACCTTGGAAAGTTCCGGTATTCTCGCTGCTTTCAATCTTTTGGTAATATATCTGACTCAGCTCACTGGTCTTGAATACGGTCTTCGTTCCGTCAGTCTTCTCCACTACCATTTCATACTCTTGAGAAAGGAGACAATGAGGAACAGAGAGTATGAGAAACATTGTAAACAAACACTTTTTCATGATTTTCACTCCTTTATGGTTAATAATAGATTGTATGATAATATAATAGGTAATATGGGAGCAAATTTACAATATTATTTTTGACTGACAAAATTTATTGACAACATTTTTTCCCCTTCTGAATGATTTTCTTCCTACTCCATAGTCTTTTTTACTGAAAAATCTTTGGAGATTGGCAAAGATTTACTAACTTTGCACAAGCAAATTAACAATACAATGACAAAGTACGAAAGTAGCGTAAAGCATACACCATGGCCAGTAGAAGCGGTGTATGCAAAACTGAGTAACCTTGAGAACCTGCGCCCCGTGATAGAGCAGGCGCAGCAGAGTGAGGGTGTCAAGTCGCAGATAGAGCAGGCTGGTCAGGACGTTTCAATACTTGATAATCTGAAGGACGTTAGACTGACGGCCGACAGCATTGCAATACCAGCCCCAATGGTAGGAGAGATTTCAATGCGAATTATTGAGCGCGAGGCGAACAAATGTGTGAAGTTTGAGACAGAACAATCCCCCATCAGTGCTAATCTGTGGATACAGGTATTGCCAGATACTGCCGCAGGAACGAAGATGCGTCTGACGCTGAAGGCCGACCTTAATCCTATGATTAAGATGATGATTGGCAAGAAACTTGAGGAGGGTATTGACAAGTTTGCTGATATGCTTGCTATGATACCTTACGGAACGGTGGAAGCATAAGGAGCAGGGTAGTGATAGCTCTGCATGGGAATTACAGATTAAGTGCCGCGTTTATCATCAGGCTTGATGATGAAACGTGGTACTTTCCGTATGATACGTGTAGTTTGAAGCGGTCGAGCATAAGACCGGCACCTATCGTCAGACCTGCACTGTGTGAACTCTCCGAACCATCGTTCATGTTGGTCGTCTTCATATAGTATGACCTGCGGGCATTGTAGCCGGCAGCGATATAGAATTGCTCTGTGAGCAGCAAATCCAGTCCCACGCAGGCATGCCTGAGCAGTGCATAATCCCAGTGGTTTAGGTCAGCAAATGTCAGTGATGCTCTCAGCGGTGAATTGCGGAAACGGTAGGAAGCACCTATAATCACATCGATAGGCATTGCCTCAAACTCATCATTATATGCAGACAGTTGTCCGCCCAGGTTCTTCACGGCCAGAGATGCAGAGAAGTCGAGCTCAGGGTCGTAATAGTTCAGTCCGAGGTCAATAGCAGCAGCAGTGCTGGAGTAGCTTCCAAGCTTAGAGTAAACGAACTTAGCCCCGACGCCGCCTACGAGTTTCTTGGCAAGAGTATATGACAGCAGTCCTTCGAATGCTATGTCAGAAGCAGAGAAAGTACCCGTCTGCACATCGTTGGCATCCACTTCGGTCATCTTGCCGTAGTTTATGTAGTGTATTGCACCGCCTGCGGTGGCCTTGTCATTTATTATATCGGTATAGTTGGCAGTGTACATGCCTACACCGTCCATGTAGTTCATATAGCCCACGCTTACTGTTCGTCCGCTTACTGACGACAGCAGTGCGGGGTTTGACAATGCCAGCGTGGCATCATCCTCTATGATAGAGATATTGTCGCCGCCCAGTGCTGCAGCGTGTGCGCTCTCAGGCAGACGTAGGAAGTTATATGCCGTCTGGCTATCCTGCGCTTGTGCTGTAAGCCACAGTGTCGTGGTGGTAAGTATGGTTAAAATCTTTCTCATCTATATAATAACGCTCTCGTGGTTTTTTTATTGTATAAGTGTATCATAAAACGTGGAATATTTGGTGGTTTAGCGGTTTTTTCGTAAATTTGCAGTTTGACAGAATAAAAATTATTAGTAAATGAAGAAAACGATATCAATAATTGCTTGCTTGCTTGTAGTGCTTGCCGCAGCGGCACAGCAGCACATGGAGTTTATGGAAGTGACGCTTGGTCAGTCGGTTGACAGTTTCGTCGTGGCTATGGAGCAGAAGGGCTTCAAACCCTACGTCACATCGAAGACGATACCGCGCGGCTATCGCCACATGGTGGGTGAGTTCAATGGCAAAGAGGTAAGGCTCGTCATCAGCTACGGTGTGCACACCATGCAGGTGACCAATGTGCAGCTGCGTTTTGCAGAGATAAAAGACCTGGGTGAGTTCCTTAACTTCTATGCAGCCATGAAACGTGTCATCGTTGAGCAGTACTGCACTGAGGGCGAGGCTATCAATGAACCTCCTACGATGGAGTCACTGCCGAAATATGGTATGAAGATGGAATACGGTACGGTGATGGTGGGCGTAGATCCGAATACGGCTTACGTGCTTACGCTGACTTATACCGATGACTATAACACGCTGGAGGAACGCAAACGCAGGTGGGACTGAGCCGGTGAACTATAAAATGAAGATAATCCTCGTGGCTGTAGCGGTGCTCATAGCGGCGGCATCGCTGGTGATAAGCCACTACCTCGTGCGTGACCTTGCGCATGAGGAGCGTCAGCGTATGGAGATTTGGGCGGAGGCCATGCACACGTTGAGTCAGGCAGATGAGAGTACAGACCTCAATCTCGTATTGAGGGTTATAGAGCAGAATAATACTATACCAGTGATAGTTACAGATGCTGATGGCAACGTGCAGACCTATCGCAACATAGAGCTCCGCGCACGTACTGCCAATGATTCCGTGGCTGAGGCTACGGATATGGCTGCCGATATGCAGCGCCGTCAGCAGTCGATACGCGTGCAGACGGGAGAGGGGAGCAAGGACTATCTGCTTGTCTGCTATGATGATTCGCTTTTGCTGACGCGTCTGGCGTGGTATCCCTACGTACAACTCGGCGTTGTCATGCTCTTTGTCGTTGTAGCTATTATAGCCTTGCTGACATCGAAAAGGGCAGAGCAGAACAAAGTATGGGTGGGATTGTCAAAGGAAACCGCTCATCAGCTTGGCACGCCGATATCGAGTCTGATGGCATGGACGGAGATATTGCGTGAGACTTACCCCGATGATGAGTTGATACCGGAGATGGACAAGGATGTCAAACGGCTGCAACTCATTGCCGACAGGTTCTCAAAGATTGGTTCGGCGCCGGAACTTCACAGTATTCGTCTGCATGAGGTGCTGATGAATGTGGTGGATTACATGAATCGTCGTACGTCGCAACACGTAGTCATCTCGCTCGACATGGATGATAAAGACACTTGCGTCATGGTCAATCAGCAGTTGTTTGAGTGGGTTTTTGAAAATCTATGTAAGAATGCTGTGGATGCCATGGCAGGCGCAGGGAGTATCAGCATAACTACTAAGACGCATGGCCGCCGCTGCTTTATTGACGTGACCGATACGGGCAAGGGCATAGAGCGTGTAAATATAAAGAGCGTTTTCCGTCCGGGCTTCACTACGAAGAAACGCGGATGGGGACTGGGCTTGTCGCTTGCTCGCCGCATAATAGAGGAGTATCACCACGGGCGCATCTACGTCCTGCGCTCTGAGGTGGGCGTAGGCACCACCTTCCGTGTAGAGATAGACAGTGTGTTGTAAAAGCATAGCGATTATAACGCAAAAGCTATCCAATTACCACGTAAAAGCATAGCGATTACAAGGTAATTGGATAGCTTTTATTTTTCAAAAAGACTGCTATCAAGCGAACAGGTCGCGGAGTGGGGTAGGGAAGTGCAGTGTTATTGTCCGCGAAGTTCGCTGGGATATACGCCGAGGTAGCGTTTCACGTAGCGGTTGAAGTATGACGTGCTGGTGAAGTGGAACATCTGGGCAATTTCTGCTGACGACATCCTTTTTTCGTGAAGCAGTTGTCCTATCTCAAAGGCCGTGAAGCGGTTAATCCAATATGAGGCGGAGAAACCGCTTATCTTGTTGCATACCTCGGAAAGATACTTAGGTACTACGTAGAGTTCCTTGGCATAATAAGCTACTTCGCGGTTATTGCGATATTCCTTGTCTTGCAGCATACGGATGAAGCGCATCATCAAGTCAGCGGAGCTAAAGGACATCAGGTCGCTCTTGTGGGTGTGTGAGTACATGTCAAACATATCGAGCAACAACATACGCGCCGACGTGCGCAGCATCTCATCGTAGAACTTATGATGCTTGTCATTGATGCGCAGGCCGAAATTGTAAAACAGCTGTCGGCACAGTTCGCGCTCCTCGAGTTCTGGCTCGATGATAGGATTTATGCAGAGCATTAGCGTAGCTTGTATGATATAAGGGTGGTTTGGCTCGCTCTGTCGCAGGAAATTGGCGTCGATGTAGATAACTTGGCATTTGAAATCAGCTGACGGTCTGATGGCTGTGAAGAAACGTGTGATGAGTATTGCGCAGTTATACTGCTTCAGAGTGAATGTGCGTCCGTTGGTCTCTATGTCACAGCATCCCTCCGTGCAGTAGATGAACTCGCGATAGTTGCGACGCTCCGGCAGCGTCAGATTGTCAAGATTGTATTCTAAAATTACGTTTTCCATACTTCAGGTTTCATTTATTAGTTCGTAGCATAATGTTTTTGTTTGCATAATATGTTGTTATAGTTTTCTTTTTTAGTAAGTTATAGCCTCGCGACTGTTTATTGTAGCTGTGGGCAAAGTTACATAATTTATTTTAATCTTGCAAATATTTTTCAGAAAAAGTGTTACAGTAATCTGTAAATTTCGTAAAAATACTTTTTCGTACTATTCGCAAAGTGTGAGAAATTGCTAAGGATGCCAGAAAGTAAAATAATACAATAACTTTAGATTCAAATGTTTAGCACGACAGTCAGAAGAGGAAAATCTAACAAGTCTGAAACCTATAAATCTGATAAACACCCCCTGCCAGATAAGAAGAAGAAGACACGTAAAGATGGTTGACATAGTGTGTCTTTTATCTTTCCGTGTCCTCTCCAGCTTATATTTGTAAGCTTGCGGATGTGTACTGCGCTTTATTTCAGCCCGAACTTCTCGCGCTTCCAGTCAGACCAGGAGCGTTTGTAGCCATCGGCCTTGTTGTCCTGCACGTAGGCATAGAGCAACGGCACGAGGTAACTCGTCTCGGTAAAGAGGCTCACGCGCCACTTCTGCTCGCCCTTGCGCTGACCTTTATAATACATGCTGGTGCCGCCAAGCTGAGTCTGTCGGTAGAGTATGTCCTTCATCGGCAGGTCAGGATTACTCAGCATATCGTAGAACGACATCCACAGCGTGGTGCGTCCGCGACCAGCCTGACAGTGCATGTGTACCCATGCCGGACGGGGCAATGAGCGATAAATCTCAAGGAAATCATCGATTACGCGGTCGCAAGGGAATACATGGTCAAGTGCAGCCAGGCGCTCATAGCGCAGACCGTAGCTCTCAACCATCTCTTTTTCCGTCCATGCGCTGTCAACACTGACGTTGATGTATTTGGCGTTGGTCATGACATAGTTGTTGGAACTGCTTATTTTACCAGCCACAATAGTCTGTCCGCGCAGAGAATGGAATAGCGAATCCTCTTCGTGCATCACGTAGTCGCGCGACCTGCCGAGGTTTGACCAGTTGATATAGCCATACCACGACACGTGGTTGCCATTGACAAAGCCGTGCGTCTCCTGTCTGAGGTCGAGTATGTAGATTGGCATATTGCCGGCATGCTCCTTGAGCCAGGGCACTAGCACCTTCATCTCCTTGTCAGAGAAACGCGAACTACCCGAGAGGTAGAGATGGTCGAGACCTTCGCGCGTAGGCACATAGTTGGTGTCAGGCAACTCGCTGTCAGCGCCAGTATTACGGAACGGACCGCCCATCCAGCGGAAGGCAAAGATGTCGTCCACGCTCTTTACGTCGTTATTAGGAGCCTCCATGCGCCATTCCTTGGCGTCGTAGCCCTTGCGTCCGATTTCGTCAAGGTTCTCGCGCTCGTTGGCTTTGTTCAGGTATTGATAGACTTCAGGTGTAAACTCTCGCTGCGCCATAGCACCAGAAAATGTGCCGAACAGCAGTGCCGGCATCAGAAGCCAGCTTTTTCTCATTGTAATGGTTTTCATCTTAGTTTGGTTATATGTGTATATTCCTTTATATATATTATGTTATTCCTTATATATAATGTGTCAATTAACAGTATGTGGTGCAAAATTACGAAAATAATCCGAACTATCCAAATAATCCAGTCATAACACATGAAAAAAGAAGCAATCAGCACTATGACTGACTGCTTCTCGTCATTGTCGGGGTGACCAGACTCGAACTGGCGGCCCCTACGTCCCGAACGTAGTGCGCTACCAACTGCGCTACACCCCGAGCAATTTGTCAGGGAAATGGCATCATTATCAATGCGGATTTCCTTATTTCGTGTGCAAAATTACTACTTTTTTTCGGAAAAAGCAAGAAAAAATAAAAAAAGTTTGGAAAAAATTTGGTGGTTACAAAAAAAAGTAGTAATTTTGCACTCGCAATCAAGGGAAGTGCACTTATCAGGGGTGGTAATTAGGGCAGTGTGTTGAACTTGGTTCGCAATTGGTGCCATAGCTCAGTTGGTAGAGCAAAGGACTGAAAATCCTTGTGTCACTGGTTCGATTCCCGTTGGCACCACATAAAAGCGAAGAGGTTTTGACTTCTTCGCTTTTATGTTTTGTGCATATCCTGCGTACCTGCATCCCATAGTGCAAGATACACGCCCACGACAATACTTTCATATCAGACAGGCTTCAATTTTCATCGGCAACAGAAAAAAATACACTTGTGGATAGCATTGTTTGAGAAAAAAATAGTAACTTTGCATCTTGTTCGGCTGCCACAAGATGCCGAAAACGAGAAAAGTGAGATTATTCAAGAACTTCGACATATTCAAGAAACTCGATATATTCATGCTGCGACAGTTCGTAACGCTGTTCGCAGGCACATTCTTCATCAGCCTATTCGTGTTGATGATGCAGTTCTTGTGGCGCTATGTTGACGAACTGATAGGCAAAGGCCTGTCGATGGAGGTGCTGGCACAGTTCTTCTGGTACATGGGACTGATGATGGTGCCTCAGGCACTGCCGCTGGCAATACTCCTAGCATCGCTGATAACGCTGGGAAACCTTGGCGAGAGTTCTGAACTTACCGCCATTAAAGCATCGGGCATATCACTGCTCAAGTGTCTCAGGGGATTGATTGTCTTCTCCTGTTTCATAGCCGGATGCTCGTTCATCTTTCAGAACAACATCGGTCCGCAAGCCAACATTCAGCTTCGACAACTGCTCCTGTCGATGAAGCAGAAGAGCCCTGAACTTGAAATACCCGAAGAGATATTCTACGGAGGTATCCCCAACTGCAACCTCTACGTGCAGCATAAAGACCTTGACAAAGGTATGCTCTACGGTATAATGATATACCGCATGACACAGAGTTTTGAGGATGCTGCCATCATATTGGCAGATTCGGGACGTCTGCAGTCAACGGCCGACAAGATGCACCTGAAGCTGACGCTCTACAGCGGAGAATGGTTTGAGAATATGCGCTCGCAGGAACTGGCGGGAGGAGCCAACGTGCCGTACCGCAGGGAGTCATTCATGACCAAAGTGATACTGCTCGATTTCGATAGTGGCTTCAATCTCGCGGAAGCCTCTGGCATAGCACAGATGGCGCAGGCACAGAGCCTGCCGCAACTCGTGGAGCATATTGATTCCGTGCATCGTGTAGGTGATAGCATAGGCAGGCGTGTGGCAGAAGATATACGTGCGGTTTCATTCGCCACGCCGCAGATAAGCAAGGGCGATTCAATAAATGCGGTAAAGCGCGTGGAGAAAGGCAAGGTGGATTTTGACACGCTGTATATGCACCTTACACCGGAAAAGCAGCGCGACATACTGCAGCGCGCTAACAGTCGCATACAGATGAACACCATGGACACGGAGTTCCGCGGATTGGCTGCGCAGGAATACAACCAGCGCGAAAGAGAATACAAGATAGAGATACTAAACAAATTCGTTCTCTCGCTCACTTGCATAATCTTCTTCTTTATCGGAGCATCGCTCGGCGCCATTATCCGCAAGGGCGGTCTGGGTGTGCCTGTGATAATCTCAGTGCTTGTATTCATCCTTTTCTATATACTTGATAATACCGGCTACCGAATGGCACGACAAGGCTCGTGGACTATATGGTTTGGCAAGGGACTGGCAATGATGGTGCTTGCACCGTTGGCAGCGTTTGTTACCTACAAGGCTAATAAGGATTCCGTGGTATTCAATATGGATGCCTATCGCCTGTTCTTCATCCGTCTGCTGGGTATGCGCCAGAAACGCAACGTGGCATCTAAGGAAGTAATCATTCATGACCCCGATTATCGCTTTGATGCCGAGCGCCTGGCTGTCATCAGCAGAGAGCTAAGCAACTACTCAGAACAGCATCACCTCGTGCGCTTGCCTAATCCTATAAACGTGTTCTTCAGGTATCAGCCTGATCGCGAGATGGAACGAATAGTACCGGAACTCGAAACTGTGCTCGAAGACCTTGGCAACACGCGCGACCGCTACATATTGTCGTATCTTAACCAGTACCCGGTAGTGTCGGAACGCGCCCATACGCGACTTTTCAATCGCCAGTGGCTCAATGCCGCGTCGGCTGTATTATTGCCTGTGGGCATAGTGTTGTATATAAGAATGTGTAGGTTCCGTTTGCGTCTGTATCGTGACTTGAAGCAGATTACCCGACTTAACGACAAGATGATACAGCGCATCAATGAGATGTAAGCATCGTTTTCAATTATAGAACTTTCCTAAAACAATAAATTATGAACAGACAATTTATCTCACGGATAAGCACGATCGCTGTTTTTGCAGTGTTTTTGCTCAATAATGTCGTTGCACAGCAGTCGCGCAAGGACTTCAAAATCAATCCCATAGTATGCTGCGATAATTATCTTGCATATCCCGAACCAAATGGCGATGTGGCACTTACGGCTGCGCCAGAAGGCTATGAACCATGCTATATAAGTCACTACGGACGTCATGGTTCGCGCTGGCTCATCGGCCGAAAGGCATACGACAAGGCGTGGGAAGTACTCAGTGAAGCCGCTGATTCATCACGCTTGACTGCGTTGGGACAGCGATTGATGCTGCAACTCGATACGCTGCGACAGCGTGCTCATGGTCGCGATGGCGAGTTGACACCGCTCGGTGCGCGCCAGCACCGTGGCATAGCACGACGTATGTACGAGCATTTCCCTATGCTCTTCTCTGCAAAGGGCAAAGTAGAGGCGCGCAGTTCCACTGTGATACGCTGCATATTATCTATGGCTAACGAATTGGCAGAACTACAAGGGCTCAGTCCGCAACTCTCTATCGACATGGATGCTGCGTCTGTTGATATGGCTTTTATCAATAATCCGGAGAAGATAAAAGACAGCAATGGCAACCGCCGCAGTGGCAATGGCGCTGGCGAGTTTCGCTCACGACACTTCTCGCCTGACAGGTTTCTCAACACTATCTTCAGCGATGAAGGCTATTGGCGCAGACATATAGAGCACCCCTCGCGCTTCGTCGTCGATGATGTATGGAAACTTGTGGCTGATATGCAGAGCCTGGAGCCAGCATGCGGCATCGACCTAAGCGGATATTTCACTGACGAGGAAATGTATAATATCTGGCTCGTGAGAAATGCTGAGTGGTACAACTCTCATGGTCCGTCGCAACAAGGTGTTAGCAAGCAGATGCTCAAGCAACATAATCTGCTGAGGAATATAGTGGAGAAAGCCGATTCTTGTCTGGCGCTCATCGCACAAGGTAGCAGCGAAGCGGTCACGGCTAATCTGCGCTTCGGTCACGAAGTGGTGGTGATGCCTACGGTATGTGCTCTAAACCTCAACGGTTTCGGCACAAAGTATGAAGACTTGGAACAACTGGAACAGCAGGGGTGGTATTCCTATCGTATTTTCCCTATGGCGAGCAACATACAAATGGTGTTCTACAACCATGCGGGAAAAGACACGCTCGTTAAGGTTCTGCTAAACGAACGCGAAGCAACTATGCCACAACTTACTGCTGTATATGGCGATGTATATTATAAATGGAGCGACGTACGCAGCTACATCCGCACGCTGATTGATAGTTACGAAAAGCAAATAGAGCACGAATGAAATCCGCGGTAAGCGCGCGCAACTACTCAAAACCGAGTTCCACGCGCGCTTCCTCAGTCATCATGCTCTTGTCCCATTCGGGTTCAAATACCATGTTGACCTCAGCTGACGTGATACCCTGCACGGCAGCGACCTTCGTGCGCACGTCTTCTATGATGAAGTCGGCAGCAGGGCATGAAGGAGCAGTAAAAGTCATATCTATATCGACATGTCCTTCCATGTCAAGGTCTATCTTATATATCAGTCCGAGGTCGTAGATGTTTACGGGAATCTCGGGGTCATATACGGTTTTCAGTACCTCAATGATGTGTTGTTCGGTCTGACTGTGTTCTTCTTGTGTCATCAACTTATCCTTACCTTAATTATTATCCTTACAGTTTTCCTTGGTCTCTGAATGAGTAATAGCTTCCATCAGTTACGATGATATGGTCGCAGAGGAAAATGCGCATCGTCCTGCACGCCTCATTCACACGCTTTGTGAGGTTCTCGTCATCCCTGCTTGGTCTGTTGTTTCCACTGGGATGATTATGTGCAAGGGCTATTATCGTAGCATTATTCATCAGCGCATACTTCATAATCACCCTTACATCGACGGCCGTTTCGGTTATTCCGCCGTGTGACAGACGTATGGTATCTATGAGTTTATAATTCTGATTCATCAGCACAACGTATGCTTCCTCTACGTCAAGGTCACGCATACGTGGCCATAGATGTCTGTATAATGCCTCTGAATTACCCAAATCGATGCGCTCAGGTAGTTTCTCTATCTCCCTGCGTCGTCCCAGTTCGCTGGCAGCTATTATCGATAAAGCACGTGCCTCGCCAATGCCGTCGTAGCTCATGAGTTGTTCCAGGGTTCGCTTGCTCAGCATTGACAGATTGTCATCGCAATCCTTGAGTATGCGCCTCATCAGTTCCACGGCAGTCTCTTTCGTGGTACCTCCACCGATAAGTATTGCAAACAGTTCGGCATTGGTAAGAGCCTCCGCACCGAGTCGCATGAGTTTCTCGCGCGGACGGTCTTCCTCTGGCTGATTACGAATCGTCAACCTCCTTGGTTCTATTATCTCGCTTACCCTGTATGGTATGAATTTCTCTTCCATTTATTTGTAGAAAGTATTCTCAAACGCCTGAAACTCATCTTCTTTCTTGATGCAACGTTTCCACCATGCCTCAATGAAACCGCTGCCATAGCCTATTAGTTGCGTGAAGGCAGCAGGTACTGACAGCAGTCCTACATGAAGGCTGCGGTTCTGTATTGTAGAGCTAATACATATCAACAGCGAATACATCAGCAACGGTAGCAATGCCAACTGGCAGATACACGTGCCTGTAGGTCTCATGGTGTTGCCCCCGAAGCCTGCCACTGCCAAACCACATACGAACAGTAATGCTAACGCTGCTACACCAGCAGTGAATACAGCAGGCAGGGCATGCACCAGTTTTAGCGTACCAGGATGGCGCTTCTCAAGGTTTATGCGTGCTATGCCACTGTTGTAAACTTGACGGAAGAACTTGCGGAAGTCCGTGCGTCGCTTGTGCCATACCCATGCTTCGGGAAACAAACGACATGTGCAGCCTGACTCCACGATACGATAGGAGAAGTCGATATCCTCGCCGAAGCGCATTTTTGAGAACCCACCCAGCGAATGGTACACCTCACTGCGTATGCCCATGTTGTATGAGCGTGGATAGAAACGGTCGAGCTTTTTCTTCCCTCCGCGTATTCCGCCTGTAGTAAAGAATGACGTCATGGCGTAGCTTATGGCCTTCTGTACTGGAGTGAACGACGGGTGCGAGGCATCTGCACCGCCAAAGGCATCGCAGGGGGCGAGTGTCAGTTCCTCATCTACAGCCTTCAGGTAGCCATCTGGTAATACCACGTCGCTATCTAATATTATAAGGTAGTCGCCCTTGGCGCGCTCCGCACCATAGTTACGGCTCTGCCCCGGACCAGAGTTCGCCTTGCTGTAGTATGACAATGACAATCGCTCGTTATAGCTTTGGCATACCTTCTCGCAAGTCACCTGTGAGCCGTCCTCCACTACTATGACTTCAAAATCACGATAGGCCTGACGGGTCAGACTGCTGAGCAGCTCGTCAACCTCGTCAGGCCTATTGAATACGGGAACGATTATAGAATAAGTCATTTTTATTCCTTCATGCGCTGTATGTAGCTACCGTCACGTGTGTCCACCTGCACGAGCTCACCTTCCTCAATGAAGAGAGGCACGCGGATTTCTACGCCAGTCTCCAGCGTGGCAGGCTTCAGTGTGTTGGTAGCGGTATCGCCTTTCACTCCTGGCTCTGAGTGTGTTACGCGCAGAATAGTCTTCACAGGCATCTCAGCATAGAGTACTGTGTCAGTATCAGCGTCGCTTACAACCTCAACGATGTCAGATTCCTTCATAAACTCCACGCCAGTAACAAGCTCGGCAGCGATAGGTGTCTGGTCGTAAGTCTCCTGGTTCATGAAGATATAGTCTTCACCCTCCTTGTAGAGATACTGATAAGGGCGGCGGGTAATCTGCACTTCTTCGAGCTTCTCACCGATGTTGAAACGACGCTCGAGCACGCGGCCATCGGTCACGTTCTTCAGCTTTATGTTCATGATAGTGTTACCCTTACCTGGCTTGCGGTGCTGGAAATCGATGCAAACCCAAATGCCACCGTCCATACGTACGGCTACGCCTTTCTTAATGTCTTGTGAGTTAATCATTTTCTTTGTTTCGTGTATTTTGTATTTTTTTTATTCCTTACGATGTATATTTTCGCACACATACAATAATGCAAAGTTACAAAAAATATATAGAAAAACACACGAAGTGCTTGTTTTTTACTCTTTTTTGATATGTTTTCCGCTGTTTTTCTTGCGTATGTCGAATAAAATGAGTACCTTTGCACCTCGAATTGCGTATTTTGTGAAAAATGCGTTGTTTCAGCATATTAAAAAAACTAAGATATCTTAAAACAAAATGAAAAGAACATTTCAACCACACAATCGTCGTCGCGTAAACAAGCATGGTTTCCGTGAGCGCATGGCAACAAAGAACGGTCGCCGCGTATTGGCTGCACGCCGTGCACGCGGTCGCAAGAAGCTCACCGTAAGCGACGAGCATCACGGAAAATAAATCCTAAGACGCAGGCATAGCATCTGCGTGAGGTGAAAACCGTAAGAAAAATAGCATGTCACTTTAGCTAAAAGCAGAGTGATATGCTTTTTTCGTATATGCAAATGCCTGTGTTGCTGCCACTAAATGTTTGTGTAGCGTAATAAAAACAAGCATAATGTTGTCTAATTCAAAAAAAAATAGTATCTTTGCAAACTGTAAAAGTAAATCAATAAACTAACAACAATATGGAACAGAAAATACCTTATAAAATCTACCTTTCTGAGGAAGAGATACCTACGCAGTGGTACAACGTGCGTGCAGATATGAAGACGAAGCCAGCTCCGCTGATCAATCCAGCTACGCTGAAGCCCTTGACGGCTGATGATCTGGCACCGATATTCTGCGATGAGCTCAACAAGCAGGAGCTTGATAACGACACTCCTTATTTCGATATACCCGAGGAGATACAGAAATTCTATCGTATGTACCGCCCTTCACCGCTCGTGCGTGCATATTTCCTTGAGAAGGCTCTGGGTACTCCTGCCAAGATTTACTATAAGTTTGAGGGTAATAACACCTCTGGTTCCCACAAACTCAACTCTTCAATAGCTCAGGCTTACTACGCCAAGCAGCAGGGACTGAAGGGCGTGACTACGGAGACGGGTGCAGGTCAGTGGGGTACGGCATTGTCGATGGCTTGTGCTTATTTCGGTCTTGACTGTCAGGTGTATATGGTTAAGTGTTCTTATGAGCAGAAACCTTTCCGCCGTGAGGTGATGCGCACCTACGGAGCGCAAGTCACTCCGTCGCCATCTATGACCACAGAGGTGGGTCGCAAAATTCTCTCAGAGCATCCTGATACAACAGGGTCGTTGGGTTGCGCTATCTCTGAGGCTGTTGAGGCAGCCACTAAGCAGGAGGGCTACCGCTATGTGCTGGGTTCGGTACTTAATCAGGTGTTGCTTCACCAGACAATCATAGGTCTTGAAACGCAGAAGGCAATGAAGAAATACGACATTAAGCCCGATGTTATCATAGGCTGCGCTGGTGGTGGTTCTAATCTCGGAGGATTGATAAGCCCGTTCGTTGGCGAGATGTTGCGTGGCGAAGCGCAGTATCAGATTATAGCCGTAGAGCCGGCATCATGCCCAAGTTTCACCCGTGGTAAGTACGCTTATGATTTCTGCGATACAGGTATGATTTGCCCATTGGCAAAGATGTACACATTGGGCAGCCAGTTTATGCCGAGTGCCAACCATGCTGGCGGACTGCGTTTCCATGGCATGAGTCCTGTATTGTCGCAGCTCTACCACGACGGACTGTTTGAGGCTCGCGCGGTGGAGCAGACTGAGGTGTTCGCTGCTGCAGAGCAGTTTGCACGCGTAGAAGGCATACTGCCAGCACCAGAATCAAGCCATGCTATCCGTGTGGCTATCGATGAGGCTCTGAAGTGTAAGGAGACTGGTGAGGAGAAGACCATTGTGTTTGGTTTGACTGGCACGGGTTACTTCGACCTTTATGCCTATGAGCAGTACAATAACAAGACGATGACTGACGTAATTCCGAGCGATGAGTCGATAGCTCAGGCGCTTGCGAAGTTGCCGAAGGTAGAATAGGCCGCCCTAAAGTATTCTGGGCAGAACAATAATATTCTGGGCAGAACAATAAATTGACGACAGAAGAAATCCCGTCGCTTGCTGATTGATGCGAGCGACGGGATTTCTTTCTGTGACTTGTTGTATATGAGCAAATAAAAGGCACGCATCCAAAATTGATGCGTGCCTTAATTTGTATTATCAGAAGTTGTCAGAAGGCTTCAGGGTATTCCGGATTTTTCAGAAAATCTCTGAATTCTTCAGAAGACTTCAGAATAATCATCTTAGAGCTTTGGACCAGCAGCTACGAGAGCCTTACCAGCCTCGTTTGTGGTGTACTTGTCAAAGTTCTTGATGAAGCGTGCTGCCAGGTCCTTAGCCTTTGTCTCCCACTCAGAAGCGTCAGCGTATGTGTCGCGTGGGTCGAGGATGGCTGGGTTAACGTTTGGCAGA
>CAMNCV010000126.1 GCA_946534585.1 uncultured Prevotellaceae bacterium | reverse complement strand
GCCGCCTCAATGTTCTGCTCTGCCAAGGCGTTTACAACGTCAGTAGGCATCAGGTTGAGGTCATGCATCTTCGCCGGGTCAAGCCACAGACGCATGGTATATGACTTCAGTCCGATTGACTCACAGTCACCGATACCCTCGATACGTTTCATCTCAGGTATTATGTTGATGTCTGCATAGTTGCCAAGGAACTTCTCGTCATAGCGGTCGTCAGGCGATGTCAGTGCCATGATAAGCACGGTTGACGTCTGGCGTTTCTGCACTGTCACACCGCCTTTGGTTACTTCGGCAGGCAGCAGCGCCGATGCCTGTGACACACGGTTTTGCACGTTCACCTGTGCCATGTCGGCATTAGAGCCCTGCTCAAAATAAACCGTGATGGACGCAGAACCGTCGTTGGTTGCAGATGAGGTCATGTATGTCATGCCCTCCACACCGTTTATCTGCTCCTCCAGCGGAGCCAGCACAGAGTTCTGCACCGTCTGCGCATCCGCACCTGGGTAATAGCCGCGCACCACAACCGTAGGCGGCGCAATGTCTGGATACTGCTCGATAGGCAGTGTCACCAGACCTATTATACCGAGTATCACCACCACGATGGAAATCACCGTGGAGAGCACCGGTCTTTCTATAAATGAATCAAGTTTCATACTTCGCTTCGCTCAGAGTGAAAAGTGAATAATGAAAAGTGAACAATCCCTTTGCAGTACGCTTTTCACCCTGATTATTTTATTGTTTTGTTAAATTCCGATATAATGTAACACACACAGAGAGAGCGAAATAACAGACAGTGAAAAGTAACTTGTATTATTCACTTTTCACTATTCACTTTTCACTCAGAGCTTATGCTCAGCTCTTCAGTGCCTTTGCCACGGCAAATACACCGTCGCCCTGCACCTTTGAGAGTTCCTCAGCCTTCTTCATCTTCTTGGCATAGTCTGCCTCAGAGATAGGCTTTATCTCCATGCCCTCCTGCAACTGGTTCACACCGTACACCACGATGCGCTCACCCTTGCTCAGACCAGATGTTACGATATAGTTCTGTCCGTCATTCTGCGTGTCGATGGTAATCTCAGAGTACTTCACCTTATTGTCTTTGCCAACCTTATACACGAAGTACTTATCCTGCACCTCTACGCAGGCATCCTGTGGTATGATGATAGCTCCAGTTGCCTGACGAGGCATGATAACCTTGCCTGAGCCGCCCGACTTTATCAGTTTCTGTGGGTTAGGGAACGCTGCTATAAGGCTAACAGAACCTGTCGTTGCATCAACAACACCACTGGCCTTTATCACCTTGCCGTTGCTTTCGTACATCGTGCCGTCGGCAAGCTGCAGCTTCACTGCCGGCATCTGTGCGATGGCAGCCTGCAGTGAACCCTCCTTACGGGTGAGTTCCATAACCTCTTTCTCGTTCAGCGAGAAATACACATCCACATTAGAGCCATTAGAGATAGTGGTGAAAGGCACCTGTATAGATGCGCTCACCAACGCTCCGACCTTATATGGCAATGAGCCTACCACACCTGCCGTAGGACTCTTCACGGTGCAGAAACTCAGTTGCTCGCGAGCAGACATAAGTCCGGCCTTCGCCTGTCCAAGCGCAGCCACTGCACTCTCATACTGATTCTTGCTTGCCTGCAGTTCATAGTCGCCTATGACGTTCTTCTCATGCAACTTCTGAGCATTATCGTAAGTCAACTTGGCTGTATTGAGTTGGCTCTGAGCCGCCGTCACGGCAGCCTGCGCCTGATTCACAGCAGCCTTGTATGTGACATTATCAACAGTAAATAGCACCTGACCGGCACCCACCTGCTGACCCTCCTTCACATAAATCTTGGTAATAAACCCTGCCACCTTCGGACGTATCTCCACGTCCTGCATACCCTTAAACGTAGCAGGATAAGACGTCTCCAAATCAGCGTTTGACGCGCCTATGGTGCGCACGGCATACTCGTTGTCGCTGAAGTCAGGCTTACCCTGCTTTCCACCGCCACACGAAACCAACAGTGCGGCAACGGCCGCAATACTCATCAGTTTTTTCATATTCTCTGTATTGTTTTATTATTTTATATCTTTGCTGTTATCCTGATGTAGGATTTTGTTTCCATTCATTGCGAGGGATACCTCTGTAACCTGTCTGAATAAAAACTATTTTTACGTGTTTCAGTTTTCAACTGCAAAATTACTCATTATTTATTAAAGTTAATCATGTTTGATTGATAATTTAATATTATTTAACTACACGAAGCAATTTATCTAACTTTTTCCGCACTATTTTTCCTTTGTAAAGGCAATGCTTTTGTCCTTTCGCTATAAAAGCTATCTGATTACATCGTAATCGCATTGCTTTTACCGTGTAATCGCTATCTGATTACGCTGTAATCGCATTGCTTTTACATCGTAATTGCATAGTGATTAAAGAATAATCGCTATCAGGCTGTTGTTCAGTCGGATAGCGATTTTTGATTTATTTCTTTTCCTCTTTCTTCTTTTGCGTCAGTTTGTATGCAATGGTGAGGAGGGCATAGCGGCGCATGGAGTTAGTCCAGGTCTCGGTGCGACCTTGCGCATTGACGCTGTAGCGCAGGTTGCTTACCTGTCCGAGGATGTCGTAGCCGCGCAGCTTCAGAAGCCAACGGCCTTGCTTCAGCGACTTCGTCAGCGAGGCATCCCAGTAGAGACGGTTGTCGTTCATTTCTGAGTCGGCATAGCCACGGCGCTGTATTAGTTCGAGTGTGGTGTCGAAGGTTAGCTGCCATGGCATCTTGTAGGTGCCGTTAAGTGTCCAGCTGATGTCCCATGTGTTGTCGGGTAGTGTCTCGGCAATCTCCAGACTGCGGCTGTAGTGACGCCACTGCGTGCGGTGCTGGAAGCGCAGGCTGAGGTCGCCACGCTGGTAGTTCAGTGATGGTTTTATCTTCAATTCATTCATCCTTACGCGACTCAGTTCCGATGTTGTCGCCCCCGACACGTTGGCAAGGTCTGTGCTCTTCTCCAGCGTGAAACTCACTTCGCTCTCAAAGTGGAAGAATTTCTTCTTGCCGAGGTCACGGCCGTAGTTCAGACGGGTGTTGAAATACCAGTTGCCCGACTTGATGTTCTCAGCCCTGAAGGTGCGCACGCCCGTCTCAGGGTCGTAGGTGTAGCCGTTGGCGAAGGCATTGCGAGTGAAATTGCCATCGAATAGCAGCGACAGACGTTCGTTGATACTGTCGTGGCGCAGGCTGCCCTCTATGTGATAGTCGTGCGTAGTAGAACTCTTCAGCCCTGGATTACCCAAGGTAATGTTAAGAGGGTCACTGGCATCGGTTCGGTCTATGAGGTCGAAGGTGGATGGCTGTCTTTTACTTATGTAGTAGCTTCCGCGCAGTTCCTTGCGGTTCTTGTTTCCGCTTACTATATAACTATACAGGTTGGGCGTGAACATTGTATAGTGTTTTGTCAGCGACGTGGTCAGTGCTTCGCTTCGATAATCCATGCTATTGCGCAGAAATTGCATAGGCAGTGTGAGCGATATGTAGTAGTAGCCTTTTTCTTTGTGTATATTTCCGCTTGCACCAAGGCGCAGGCCTGTCTGGTGTACAAGCGAGCGTGTTGTCTGCGATCGGCTGTTATCGGTGTCGTATGCAAGGAGTAGAGAGTCGCGCGTGGATGGCAGTGAGCGAAAGGCATGACTGCCGTCTGTGGCCCATTCCTCGCTCAGCAGGTCGAGACGATACTGCCTGCTGTCAGTGCTGCTATACGATGGGGCTATCTCGTAATATGGTGTCAGGCGTATGGCTTTTGACAGTCGATAGTTATATTCCATATTGACACTGTAGCTATAACTTACGGGAGCATTGTCACTGTATATGTTGCGGTCATCTACGTTCTGTGTCTTATGGTAATAATAGCGTGATTGGCTGTACGACTCTGGAGAGTAAGTCTTTGAGCCGTCGGCTTTGAGCGATAAAGTTATATAGCTGCCAGTGTTGCTTACTTTGGCTAAAGTTAGGTTGCCATATCCTCTGAGTTGTCCACTGCGGCTCCAAGAGCGCGAACGGGTGCTGTTCACTGAGTCAGTCATCAGCTGGTCAGTGGCTGTCAGTCCGTTACTCTCGCTTTCGCTCTGCGTACGGCGGTAGCTAAGGTTAAAGTTGGACATCATATACATCTTCTTCGAGAAACGCCAGTCAAGACGGTCGGTCATATCGAGTGATATGGGCTTGGAGCGTCGTTCTGACTGCGAACGGCTGAAACTATTGCCCGTAGTAAGGAAAGTTTCACTGTTGTATCTCGACCGCGTGCGGTCATCTGTCCATGTAGAGTTCAGGTTTACGTTGTTCTTGAATTTATCGTCCTTGCTTCGGTATGCAAACATACCGCCAATCTGATAGAAGTGGCGGTCGCCCGAGGCATTGGTGCGTGTTTTCTCACTTTCATTGTAGGAGTCATACTCAGTAGTCTCGTTAACGTTGTTCTGTCCGCCAAACAAAACCGCTCGCGTCCAGTCGGTGAAGTGCATACCAAAAGCCTTTGCCTTGTATCGGTCGTCGGTGCCGTAGCCCACCTCAAAGTTGCCCGAACCACCTCCGCGGTACTCCTTCTTCAGTGTAACGTCCATGGTGTATTCCTTCTTGTCCTCATCATCAACGCCGAGAAACTGGTTCATCTCTGTCTGCTTGTTGTATACCTTGATGTCCTTCACGGTGAAATAGGGCAGGTTTTCAAGCATTATCTTGTTCTTGCCCTTGAAGAAGTCGGCACCATTGAGCGTCAGGTTCTCTATCTTCTTACCGTTGACAAATATTTCACCCTGCTCGTTAAGCTCTACACCTGGTAATTGCTTGATAAGTCCGTCGAGCATTGACCCCTCGGGCACGTTGAACGCATCGGCGTTGAACACCAGCGTGTCGCCCTTCCATACCATCTTCACCTTCGTAGCCTTCACCACTACCTCGTTGAGCAGTCCACCGTCAAGACTGTCAGTCTGCTGCGCGCGCTTTATGCGGCGCATCATGGCCTCGGCACCCTCTTCCCACATGGTGCGCTTGCTAATCTTCTTTATGCTGTGGTTCAGGTAGAGAGTCTCATATTCAGGATGCTCAAACTTGATGATGAAGTCTGCGGGTTCTGGCTTAATCATAAACATGTAATGTGTCTCCTTTGTTCCTTTGCCAAAACCAGAACTGTATGAATTGTAAGCCTTGACTGTTATTGTGTCCACGATGGTGGAGTCAGTGGTCATCAGTGTAACGTGAGCACCATCTACAGCTCCCTTGGTGAACTTATCACGTAAGGCTCCTACGAAATATACTGTCTTGCCCTCGCGCTTATAACGTTCTTGTCGTGTTTCTTCTGTCTCCTCTTTCTTTTTCTCTGTTACGGTAGTAGAATCGCTTGCAGCCTTTGTAGTCGAGTCATTCTTTGACTGATTGATAGAATCGTTATCCTCTTTTGTCTGTGCGCTCATGTTGTTATGTAAAGATGCACCATACGCATACAGCGTAATAATTGTGGTTAGTAGAAAGAATAAGTGCTTCATTTTTTTCTTCTTGTGTATGTTTGATTTCGTTTTGTGTTTGTTTTCTTTATGTGGATTATGTTTAGGCGGATTATTTTAATTAACGTGAGTTCGACGAAATTGTTTTCTAAATAATCTCGTCGAACTCACGTTATATCACAGCAGAGTGGAGCAGTAGCAATACTGCAGCTGTCGATATTGCCTTTATATCACTATTGAGCATAGTTATACACGTGTTATGTGTCAGTGGTTACTTCAGTCCGGCCTTCAGACTGCGTATTACGGCAGAGTTGAAGCCTGCGTGGTCAAGTTCGTTCAATCCCTTGATGGTCACGCCTCCAGGTGTTGTCACCTTGTCGATGGCCTCTTCTGGGTGCCAGCCCGTCTCCTTGAGCAATGACACTGCGCCCTGCATGGTCTGCAGCGCTATCTGCTTAGCCTGCTGTGGGTAGAAGCCCATCTCGCAGCCGCCTTCCATCTGTGCGCGGATGTAGCGCATGACGTAAGCTATGCCGCACGATGCCATCATCATACCAGGACCTACGAGGTTCTCTGTCACTACGAGCGTATCACCGCAAAGGTTGTAGAGTTCCTGTACCTGTGCAAGCGACTCGTTTGATGTCACGCTGCCCTTGGCTATGAAGCTCATGCTTGCGCCAAACTCAGCGGCAATGTTAGGTATCACGTAGCAGTACTGACCAGGTGCTCCTATCTCCTTTTCCAGTTTCTCTGTAGTAAAGTTTGCAGCGTCTGACACTATAATCTGCTTGTCAAGGTCAAGGGCAGATGATATCTCGTCAAGAACCACAGGCATGAGCCAAGGCTTCACGACGATAACTACGATGTCTGCACCCTTTACAGCCGCCACGTTGTCGGTGGTGGTTGTTATTGAAGGATATTTCTCCTTGAACGAAGTCAGTAGAGCCTCGTTTTTGTCTGAAATTGTCAACTGCGTGAGCTTACCGCTCTTTGCCCAACCATGAATGAGTGCGCCGCCCATGTTACCGGCGCCGATAACTGAAACTTTCATATATCTTTAATTATGTTTTCTTCCTATTCCTGCAATCAACTGTGATTTGGAGTGCAAAGATACATTTTTTTCTTGAAACTGCCAAATCTCACGATGATTTTCTCTCGTCGCGGGTGCCACTATTATTCATAGTGACTTATTCTCACGTCAAAGTAGTAATCTTCTTTATCATCTTCTTTTTTGTTTAGTTAATTAGTGACAAAGTTAAGCAAAATAATCCGTTCTGCAAAGGCAATTATGTTTTTTTACGAAAAGACGTTCTTAATAACGAAAACCTAATAATGAAACCAGTTATCGTAGATAATGTTTGCAGATACAGATTATTATTTGTAACTTTGCAAGCGAAAATACATATATTATGGCAAACGTAACTATAAAGACTTCTGAAGGCGACATCACAGTGCGCCTTTACGACGAGACACCTCGTCATCGTGACAACTTCCTGAAACTTGCAAAGGAGGGCTATTATAATGGTACATTGTTTCACCGTGTCATAAAAAATTTCATGATACAGGGTGGCGACCCAAACAGCATAGACGCTCCCGAGGGCATGACGCTCGGCACTGGCGGTCCGGGTTATACGATTCAGGCGGAAATACTGCCGCAGTTCATTCATAAGCGTGGCGCACTGGCAGCAGCGCGTCAGGGTGATGAGGTTAATCCCGAACGTGAATCAAGCGGCTCACAGTTCTATATCGTCTGGGGGCAGGTATATAACGAAGGACAGATAGGACAACTCGCAAAGCAACTGCAGATGCAGGCAGAACAGACAGTGTTCAACCGTCTGGTCGCCGAGCACCGCAAAGAGATTATGGAACTGCGACGCAACCGTGACCAAGCCGGACTGATGGAGCTGCAAAACGATCTCATAGCGCAGACACACGCCACTATAGCCGAGCAAGGCAGCGCCACTCTGACTGACGAACAGAAGAAGACATACACCACCATAGGAGGTACTCCTCACCTCGACGGACAATATACCGTCTTTGGAGAGGTGACCGAAGGACTTGACATAGTAGAGAAAATACAGAACACAGAGACAGCACAGGGAGATCGCCCCAAGCAAGACATTAAGATTATTTCCGTGGAAATAATCTGACACGTAAGGTCTCACACCACGAGGTAAGAACCTCAAAGAGCCAACCTTTATATATATTCAAACCAACTAAATGCCTTCTTCCTTATTAAACAGGTGCTTGTTTCTTTTGAATATCACCTGTCTGCTCTGCTCTCTATCGGGGCATCGTCATCAGTTACCTGCCTGATACGCTCACTGATGCTCGTCTATGGCATGCCCCAGCATACTCACATGGGGGAAAAGTAATACCAGCAGATGCTGCGACTGTGGAAAGGTGAGTTTAAGTGGTGGAAAGTCAATGTGATAGCAAGACTAATTGTCTTGCTGTTTTACATGGGCATTCATGAACATTACATGTTAAATAGAACTCACTTGAATAGTTACTTTAGCAAGTTGCTATTCACCTATAAAGGCGGAGCGTCATCACGACGTTCCGCCTTTCTCGTTATTTTTTAATCACTATTAAAAAATCAGACAGTTCAAGAAAATGAAACCAATAATATACCAAATTGCAACAATATTATACTAACCAAACTAATCAAATATCAATAACCTAAACAATACTTCCGCCTTGAACCATCTGCTCGTTTTTTATCTTCGCACTTTTTGTATTCGTCATTCTCTCTCCCTTACTATCTTCCCATCAGTGTACGTGGTGATGATATACTGCATGATGATGATGCACTGGCGGTGCTACATGGCGATGATGCAGTGCATTTTTCTTACGCCAATTACTGCACTTCTTGCAGCGGCGGTCGTGCTGACCATGATGTTTAACCACTTTCCTTACGACTGGTCTTTTATTATTCTCTACCACCACGACTCCAGGAACGGGAGGGGTCTGTACGTTAACCGTTATCACTGTCTTAGCAGTTGCTGTAGCTGCACCCATTATAATGAGGCTGAGCATTGCGAGTATCGTCTTTTTCATAATCGTATATTTTTAAGAGTTTGTAATCTGTTCAAGGACTATTTATCGTCCTTTTCTGAGTGCAAAATTATCGCAAAGAATTCAAATACCAAACTGTTTTTCCCTAAACCGATGGTGGAAAAACCCTAAACAGAAGGGGAAATCCCCCGACACGGCATTGTAACACGCAAGACGGAAGCAGCAAGTTTTCTTACTTTTGTTTGTCGGTATCAGGAAAATTGAGTACCTTTGCAAGCGTAATGACTACTCAATCAGAAGAACTACAGATATTAAGACAAGGAGAGCCGCGTGTGCTTCTCTTTGACTTCGGCACCATTCTCGTCGGTCTGTCGAAGCAACGCTGCGTCAAGGCTCTTGAGCAGATAGGCTGCGGACGCATAGCATACTACGTAGATGAATGTCGTCAGGAGGATCTTTTCCACGACCTTGAGATCGGGGGCAGCATTGAAGCCTTTTGCGACGAGGCGCGCCGACAGTCGTCATACACCGATGACGCCGGCATATATCATGCCTGCACTGCCACCAACGATGAGATATGCTGGGCATGGAACCAACTGTTGCTTGACATTCCGGTGGAGAAGCTGCGCCTCATCCACCACCTGCACCACGACCGCGGAATACACACGGCGGTGCTGTCAAACACAAACCAGATACACTGGCAGTATGCCTTGCAGCATCTGTTCACTGCCGATGGACTGACGATCGACGATTATTTCGATGAGATATTCCTCTCATGCGATATGCAGATGGTGAAACCTGACGACTGTATCTATCAGGAGATGCTACGACAGTTTCGCGAAGACTATGGAATGCCACAGCTACAAGCACACGATATACTCTTCATCGACGATTCCGAGAAGAACTGCCGTGCTGCGGAGGCTAACGGCATACGTACCCTCTGCGACCCGAAGGGCGACAGATGGAATGCCAAGGGCTTTGCTGCCTGCATAGGAAACTTCGACGGTGTGCACCGCGGACATCTCCACGTAATAAACTCTCTGAAGCAAGTTGCCGCCGAGCGCGGACTGAAACCGATGGTGATAACCTTCGACAGACACCCACGTGCGGTGTTTGACCCGACGTTCTCACCGGAATACCTCACCACACTACAAGAGAAAATACAATTGCTCAGCAACCTTGGCGTTGACGTAAGGGTACTCCCTTTCACACAACAGCTGGCCGACGTGACCGCCCATGACTTCATGCTCCGCTACCTCAAGGAGCAGTTTGGCGTATCACTGCTGCTGCTTGGCTACGACAACCGTTTTGGCAAACGCAACGACTGCGAGAGCATCAGCGACTACAAGTCATACGGAGACGAACTCGGCATTGAGGTCATGACAGTGAAGGCCATCGACGTGGAGGGGGCGCGCGTATCATCATCCTACGTGCGTCGCCTTATCAAGGAAGGCGAAGCAAGACTGGCTGCCACAGCCCTCGGCTATCCTTTCAGCATCAGCGGCAAGGTGACGAGAGGCAGGCAGGAGGGCAGAAAGATTGGTTTCCCCACGGCAAATATACCCGCTCCATACGGAAAAATCATCCCTCTAAATGGCGTATATGCCACTATGACGAAGATTGGCGATGCTCTGTATCTCTCAATGACCAACATTGGCACGCGTCCCACCCTGCATAATGGTTCCGACCGAAGCATCGAGACGCATATCTTCGATTACGACGGCGACCTCTACGGCTGCGAGTTGACGGTGCAATTCTTATACCGTCTGCGCGATGAAAGGGAGTTCTCATCAACCGAAGAGCTACGGATGCAGTTGGAGGAAGACAAGGGTAAAATTAAAAACGCACAACAAATATAAGATAATGAAGAAGACCATAATATATCTTGCCACATTCATCTTGGTACAGCTGATGGCTGGCGGCGCTGCATCGGTAATCCTGCGCCTGTGGTTCCCTACTGTTTCAGCCTCATCGCCAGAGGTAATCATAGCAATAATTGCATTCTGCAGCGTATTCACAGCAGCATTGTTCATCGCACTACGATGGTGCCCCGTCAGCCGAAACTACATCCGTACGCGTCCATGGGCTACGCTCCTTTGGAGCGCAATGCTCGGCATAGGCATGGTGATACCACTCACATGGCTCGAAGAACAGATACCAGAGTCATGGATGATCAACCTGATGCAAGACGAGATGCAGCAGATGCTTCGCAGCACTGAGGGCTATTTCGTAATCTGTATGCTTGCTCCGCTGATGGAAGAGGTAGTCTTTCGTGGCGCCATAATCCGCGCACTAAGAGAGTGGCTACAGAAGCGATGCTCTGCAACAAGTGCGCAATGGTGGGCTATATGCGTAAGTGCCGTTTGCTTCGCGTGCGCACATTTCAATCCGGCACAGATACCCCATGCCCTTATCGTGGGCGTATTGCTCGGATGGCTGTTTGTAAAGACTGGCAGCATCGTGCCCGGACTGATTATCCACTGGGTAAACAACTCAATGGCTTACGTCATGGCAAACCTATTTCCTACCCTTCCCGCAGACGCTCATCTCGCAGAATACGTAGGCGGAAGCCAAACGGCAGTATTGCAAGCAGTGCTGTGTTCGCTGCTGATAGCATTGCCGTCGCTATACCAGCTCATAAGGCTTAATAATAAGCAAGATAGCAGGCCTTCTGTAATCGCATAGCTTTCACACTATAATCGCATAGCTTTTACACTGTAATCGCTATGCTTTTACAAGGCAATAGCATAGCGATTACCAGTCAATCAGATAGCGATTAGAAAACTACACGAAAAAGCTTTTTTCACCTCCTTATGAAGATTTTGTGCGAAATATTTTGTTGTTTGAATATTTATTCGTAATTTTGCAGTCCGTAATGAATAAATATTCACTAAAGGTATGAACAAGGAAGACCGTTTGGCAGCCCTCAGGCTTGTGATACTCAACAACCGACTATCGTCACACGACGAGGTGATGCAGGCTCTGAGGCGGCAACACATCGATGTGGCGCAGCCTACAGTGTCGCGTGACTTGCGCTATCTGAAAGTGGCAAAGGCTACAGACAGCGACGGCAGTCAGTACTACGTATTACCCAACGAGGAAGACTATCGCCGCCAGCACCGTCCGGAACCGAAGAAGGACCTGCCGCTTGTTACTGGATTCGAGTCTATACAGTTTTCTGGCAACATGGCAGTGATGAAGACGCGACCAGGCTTTGCAAGCAGCATTGCATCAAACATAGACGCTGCGGCACTGTCCGATGTACTGGGAACCATAGCAGGAGACGACACCATATTTATCGTAATACGCGAGGGGGCATCACACCTTGACATCGTTGATCAACTCGCTGCCGTATTGCCTGACATGGTGATTTAATTTAATTTAATTTAATTCATAATTCATAATTCATAATTCAAAACTTTGGATAAGGAGATCAGAGTACTTGTGGCTGACGCCACACATGAGAAGTACGTCGATGAGATACTCGACACCATACGCATAGCAGCGAAAAAGCGCGGCACGGGCATTGCCGAGCGCACACATGAGTATGTGGCAACGAAGATGAAGGAGGGCAAGGCCGTCATCGCTCTTGACGAGAATGACCGTTTCGCTGGTTTTAGCTACATTGAGACCTGGGGCAACAAAAGCTATGTCACAACGTCAGGTCTCATCGTGCATCCCGACTTTCAGGGGCTGGGCATAGCCAAGCGCATCAAGGACTATACCTTCACTCTGGCGCGCGTGCGCTGGCCGGAGGCAAAGATATTCTCCCTCACGTCAGGTGATGCGGTGATGAAGATGAACACCGCACTGGGTTACGTGCCGGTATCATTCAACCAGCTTACTGACGACGAGGCTTTCTGGCGCGGCTGCCGCGGTTGCGTGAACCACGACATACTCGTGGCCAAGAACCGTAAGTTCTGCATCTGCACAGGTATGCTCTACGACCCTGCGCAGCACAAGGGTGAGCCTACGCCGGCCAACGTCTTCCA
>CAMNCV010000125.1 GCA_946534585.1 uncultured Prevotellaceae bacterium | reverse complement strand
CTCGTCAAAGTCTCCTTCCACGAAACCGTCAGTACCCTTTGCAAGGAAATAGTTCACTATAGCGTTGGCATCTGCCATCGTTACCGTGTCATCGCCATTGCAGTCACCATCCATGCGAATTTTCTCTATGAAGAAGTTCTTCCACGGGTCCATCGCTTTGTAGTCGTCTATGCTTTCCATCGGCACGTACAGCGTACACTCCAACTTGTTGATGTCGTCAAGCGCCTGCGTTTCGCACGTCGGAGGCACGGCAGCCCTGATCTTGAACTTCGTCATTGACGTACAGCCTTTGAACGCATATTCGTCAATGCTGGTCACATTGTTGCCGATATTCACCGAGGTCAGTCCGCTGCAGCCTTCGAACGCAGAATTACCGATGCTTGTCACACTGGTAGGGATGGTCACCGATGTCAGGTCTCTGCAGCCATAGAACGCAGAAGAGCCGATGCTGGTCACGTTGTTGGGGATGGTTACTGAGGTCAGGCCTCTACAGCGAGAGAACGCACCATCGCCGATGCTGGTCACGCTGTTGGGGATGGTCACCGAGGTTAGGCCGCTGCAAAAAGAGAACGCATAAGAGCCGATGCTGGTCACGCTGTTGGGGATGGTCACAGAGGTCAGGCCGCTGCAGCGATTGAACGCAGAAGTAGCTATACCTACTGTTCCTTCCCTTAAAGTGATAGATGTGTTGGCAGGCATGGTACCCTTGTATTTATATGCAACATTACCAGCATATACAAGTCCATCTGGTTGATTATCATACCATGCTGTCCCATAGAACGCAGCAGATCCGATGCTGGTCACGCTGTTAGGGATGTTCACCGAGGTCAGTCCGCTGCATCCATCGAACGCAGCAAATCCGATGCTGGTCACGCTGTTAGGGATGTTCACCGAGGTCAGTCCGCTGCAGCCATCGAACGCAGAATCACCAATGCTGGTCACGCTGTTAGGGATGGTCACCGAGGTCAGTCCGCTGCAGCCTACGAACGCATAACCACCGATGCTGGTCACGCTGTTTGGGATAATAGTGTTTTTACATCCTGCAATAAGTGTATTTGATGAAGTATTTATAATGGCATTACAATTATTGCGTGAGTCATATACATTGTTACCATCGGCTACTTTTATCTCTGTCAGTCCTCTGCAGCCAGAGAACGCAGAAGAGCCGATGCTGGTCACGTTGTTGGGGATGGTCACAGAGGTCAGTCCGCTGCAACTATCGAACGCACCATCGCCAATGCTGGTCACGTTGTTGGGGATGGTCACAGAGGTCAGTCCGCTGCAGCTATAGAACGCATAAGAGCTGATGCTGGTCACACTGTTGGGGATGGTCACAGAGGTCAGTCCGCTGCAGCTATAGAACGCATAAGAGCCGATGCTGGTCACGCTGTTGGGGATGGTCACCGAGGTCAGACCGCTGCAGCCTTGGAACGCAGAAGAGCCGATGCTGGTCACGCTGTTGGGGATGGTCACAGAGGTCAGGCCACTGCAGCCATAGAACGCAGAAGAGCCGATGCCGGTCACGCTGTAAGTCTGACCATTATATGTGACGGTTTCAGGAATGACAACATCTCCTGTGTACTCATTGGAATAACTGCTATAGGATGTTTCCTGGTATGTAACAGAAACAGAACTTCCATCACTATTATAGTTGTAATAGATAGTCCTACCATTACTATTTGCTACCGCTATATCGTGTGCGGATGCCATATTACAAGCCATACTCATTAGAGTGGCAATAAAGAAGGATAGGTAATAGTGTTTCATGATTATAAACATTCTATGCTTACAGCCCCCACACTCAGCGGTTAATAAAGATTTTTAGGAATGAAAAAGACGTGGGTGCTGTACTCTTCGCTTATCCCTTGTCTGAGGCTCTGGTAAACCTTGTTGTAAGGATAAGCAACCAGTTAGCCCACGCCAAGAGATATTATATACGAGTACAACACCTATTATATAATAATATAAAAGGCGGCTATCGTGATATAAAATCACCCACGTGGACGTTCCGATTGCGCTATCTTCTTACAACATTTGAAAATTTACCAGATTTTCAGACAAAGAAGACTAACGTTTCGTAACGTCCTTTCTTGATGTCATGGCGGTGGTGCCTTCGCGAGGCATTGCCGTATGTGCATCAAACCAATATGTCTTGAAAACACATGCCCAACCCGTGGACTAACTGTTTTCAAGGGCAAAGTTAAGAAAAAATTATGAAAAAACAAAGAGAAACATTTAAAAAAACACGAACAAGAATACTGTGCGCGACCACGGATTACTTTTCGACCACAGATTACGCGGATTACATAGATTTTTCTTTGACAATGGATTAAGACGGATTACGCGGATTGCCCGAATTAAAATTCTATAACTCGCTAAATCGTGACAAAGAAAATTCAACTTCCACAGAAATTTTACTACCACAGATTACGCGGATTACATAGATTTTTCTTTGACAACGGATTAAGACGGATTACACGGATTGCCCGAATTAAAATTCTATAATTCGCTAAATTGGGACAAAGATATTTTAACTACCACAGATGACACTGATTACATAGATTATTCTTTGACAACGGATTAAGACGGATTACACGGATGCCCGAATTAAAAATTCTATAACTCGCTAAATCGTGACAAAGAAAATTCAACTTCCACAGATTACTCTGATTACAGGGATTTTTCTTTGAACACAAATCACTCAAATACAACGAATTTTCTGTGTAAATCTGTGCTATCTGTGAGAACTAAGAGACATATTTTCTGTTTTACATATAATCATCATGTAATCATCCATGTAATTTTTATAAATAATCACCCGTATTTTAAGTTTTCTTGTAAACCACTGATAGTCAATGGTTAAAACCGTTGATTGAAATTTTAAGTTTTTTCGTGTGATTTTACTAACGCTTCAGAATATCGCAAGCATTGTGCGAAATTTTCAGCGCAAACGTAGTGCATCGAGAAATTACATCTGCGGTGCTATGTTGTAAATTCGGTGTTTATTTCTTCGGAACGAAAGCCTCCCAGGTTTGGTCGTCATAGAAAACGCGAATTTCTGTAACGCGACGTTTGGGTAGGGTAGGTGAGTCGCTCTGCTCAATCTGAGTGCGAATGGAAACGGAGGGTTGAACAACAGGCGTACTTGTTGGTTGGTTTTGTTGAAAAACTTGCAGGTTATTTTGGTGAACTTGTTGTCTGAAAGTTGACGTTTGACGCTGCTGCTGTTCATCGAAAAAAGATGGAGTGACTGCCAGATTGTCACCATTGATAACTGATGTATTCGGAGTCGAGTTTTCTGTATGATAATCAGAATTGCGCATAGGAGCAGGTTCCGAAAACAAAGAAGGCGATTGTTGTGAACTGTGAGAGTTTTGCAGAGAAGTATCTTCATTAGTATCGGTGATCGAAGGTTGAGGGGTAGGGGTAGAAACCTTTCCCGTTAGCATCCCACCCTGACCAAACATCAGCCAATTGATATTGATGTTTGGAAACTTTCTCATGATGGCGTTTACTACTTTAATGGTAGGTTGAGTTTTCCCAGTGAGGATACCGCTAAGCGTAGCCGTGTTGATGCCGATGCAATTTGCGAAGGTTTGCTGATTCATATGCTGCGCCTCCATCAGTTCGCGTATTCTGTCTTTCATGTCGCTGTAATTTTAATTTGTTCTATTTCTCCACTAAGAGCATTTTCAATGCGTTGTGCCTATTGACTGATTGCTATATGAATTTTTCGCTTTTATAAACCAGTCGGTCAGGTTTCAGGAATGGGGTAGGTCACTACTGACTAAGCCCAAAATTGCCCTTTTTCTTTCACTTTACAAAGGTAATAATAAATTTTTAAATACACAAGGATTTTAAATTAAATTTTATAAAACCAAATCAAGGAATACGAAATTTACGAATTTAAAATAATAAAGCAAACAAGGAAATTAAATTAGTGTTACTTTAAAATGCTAAATTTAGACAAGTAAAAGACTATTTACTTTAATATAAGCAAAAAACATAAAAAACTGAGCATCACCTACCTTATTACGTGATTATAGACGCTAAAAGCCTAAAATATGCACTGTGGCTGCTCTATAGGCTACATAGAACCTCAAGAAGGTCATACTACGAGCCCTAAAAGCCTCATTTATATGCCTATAAAAGCTAATTTAGGCAATGAATAATTATTCATTGCGTATAACTTTTCGGATTATTTAGATTTAGAAAATTAAAGAGACAAAAATGAATCACCGCGTTATAATATAGAATACTAAAGACAGAGGAATGTAAAGATTTAAATTCATTATTGTGATAACACTAAATATTAAATTTAAATTCATAAACTATAAATTTCAAAGATGTAAATATAAAAGTTTAATCACTCTAAAAGCCTCAAATTTCAAAAATTCTGTCTCAGAGCTGATAATCTCTACTAAAAGCCAAAAAAAACGCAAATTTTAGGGGTATAAATTGCGCAAAAGCACTGATTTACAAGCATTAATGTGTAAATAATCTTACTTTATAAAACTTAATTCTACGTTAAAAACATCCTTCTAAGAGCTAAAATCAAGCTTGAATAAGCTATATTTGCGTTACGAAAGTAGTAATTATTGGCTAATTTAAGGCTAAATTTACTTTTTTATAGAAATAATTTACCTTTTCTTGTTGTAAATGCTTTTCTTTATGCCATGGCTGACTGGTAAAGTGTGTTTCTTTAATTAAAATAGAAAGCATATAGTGAGTATCTGGAAAAACTAAAGATGCATTGTTTATAATATAATTATGTATGAGTTGTAATGAAATAACGATTTACTTATTTGGGAATATAGATTAAAACGAAGATACCATCTGATCTATGCGAAAATAGTATATATAGACAGTTAGACTGATTGTCATTGATTAGGAAAGTATTATCTGTTATAAGCAGTTTGCGTGATGTTTTTGAAAGGAAAAAACGACTATCTGAGCATTGAATTCAGATAGTCGTTGCTATTGTTATAGTATTAGTCTCTATTGTTATATTATGTGTTTCTATTGTTATATTATGTTGTCTCTGTTGTTATTTTGCTTGTCTTTTTGTTTCTCTGACATAGCTTGCGAGATAGGTTACTATTGGTCAGTGAAGGATGAAAGATACCAATTCCTGTAACAATTCTTCAGGTGGTGTCGAGGCATTGTCAAGACCTTTTGAGCGAGCATCTACCTCGCGAATTTTTGATATTATTTGTATTGTTTTCATTGGAGAAAAGTTTTTCATCCCCTCTATGTAATCCTTAATTCCCCACGGAGACTTTAATCCGAGTTGTGCCATAATGGCATTGTCATTTACAGGCTTCGGAACGTAGTGGCAAAGCATCAGATTTTGAAAATAACTGAATGTAAGCGGCAGTAAAGCAAACAGACCTCCAGCCTTCGGGTTGCTATTGAAGTATTTGGCTATGCTATGAGCCTTCAGTGCGTCCTTCTTGATGAGTGCATCACGCA
Organism: uncultured Prevotellaceae bacterium; assembly: GCA_946534585.1. Lineage (GTDB taxonomy): Bacteria > Bacteroidota > Bacteroidia > Bacteroidales > Bacteroidaceae > Prevotella. The sequence goes on along the minus strand of CAMNCV010000125.1, from coordinate 28,042 downwards.
TTTCAAAGACATTAAACTGCTTGCTGATACCAATCTTTTGCTCTATTAGTTCTTGCGTAATTATTCGTGGGGCTCCAGGTGCAAATGATAATTGCAGTTTGTCCAACTCTGATGACATACGCTTCATGTCTCCGCCTATATGGGCTGCCATAACCTCGGCAGCGCGATTGTCGATGGTAGCCTTATATTCAGGTCGGCTAATATAATCGTTGATGAATGCGATGATGTCGCGGTCGTATTTGAGAGGTTCGCTGACAAGCAGACGGCCAATCTGAGAGGTTCGTGATACAATCTTCTTACGTGCGTCAATCGTACCGTTCATATAGCACAGCACCAGCACGGTTGACGGTACGGGGTTATCAAGGTATTTCTCAAGTGGTTCAATGTTTTTCAGTGCTTGCATATCACGCACGATAATCACCTGGCGTTTGGCCATGATAGGATAGCGGCGGGCATTGTCAATGATGGACTGAGCAGTAGTGCTATTGTCGGAAGCATAGAATATGCTAAGGTTGAAGTCTTTCTCCTCCTCCTTGAGCAAGTTTTTCTGAATCCATTCGCTTACCTTATCTATATAATAACTCTCGGCACCCATCAATAGATAGACAGGTGCCACCTTGCCACTTTTCAGTTCTGCCATGATGTCGCGAAAGGCGGCTGCAGTACTTTGTTTTTTCGTTGCTGCCATGGTAAATTTACATGCGATAGCGCTTGATTAGTTCATTGTAGGCATCAATGCGACGGTCGCGCAGGAATGGCCACCAGCGACGTACATCCTCGCTGTGGTCAATGTCTATATTGACGATTACGCTTTCCTCCTCGTTGTCAGAGGCACGATAGTATAGCTCACCTTGCGGTCCGGCTACGAAACTTGAGCCCCAGAACTGTATTCCGTCTGTCTGCTTGCTCGGGTCTGGTTCATATCCTACGCGGTTTACTGCCACTACGGGAAGCCCGTTGGCCACGGCATGTCCGCGCTGCACTGTAGTCCAGGCCTCGCGTTGACGCTGTTGCTCCTGCTGTGTGTCTGTGGCTGCATAGCCTATCGCAGTAGGGTAAATAAGCAATTCTGCACCAGCCAAGGCCATCATGCGTGCAGCCTCTGGATACCACTGATCCCAACAAACCATTACACCTAATCGTCCGACAGAGGTATTGATAGGCTCAAAGCCTATGTCGCCAGGTGTGAAGTAGAACTTCTCATAGTATGCAGGATCATCAGGAATGTGCATTTTTCTGTATGTGCCAGCGATTGAACCATCACGTTCAATCACTACGGCGGTGTTGTGATACAGTCCTGCAGCACGGCGCTCAAATAGAGATGTAACGATGACCACACCCAGTTGTCGTGCCAATTCGCCAAAGTAATTGGTGGAAGGACCAGGGATTGGTTCGGCAAGGTCAAAATTGTCAACGTCTTCCACCTGGCAGAAATACAGACTGTTATGTAATTCCTGCAGAACGATAAGTTCTGCTCCACGCTTCGCCAGGTCAACAATTCCCTGTGCAAGCCGCATAATATTTGTCTTTTGGTCAGCTACATTGTGCTGTTGCAGTATTCCTATTTTCAGTTCTTTCATAGTGTGGTCAGTATAATTGCATGGTACAACAGTGTATGCTTCCATGCTGTTTTATTATAGTGCGTGAATCGATTGCTATAATCTTGCGGTCAGGAAACGCCAGAGCTATAGCCTCGCATGCTGTCTTGTCATTGTCTGATTGCCCATAAGTAGGCACGAGTATGGCACCGTTTATTATCAGGAAATTTGCGTATGTAGCCGGTAGCCGTTCCTCATCGTCGTATATAGCCTCGGGCTGTGGTAATGGAATGAGATTGTATGGTTTACCATCAGCCGTGCGTAGGGCTTTTAGCTCTTCTTCAAGTGACATAAAATCAGAGTATTGTGCGTCGTCCTTGTCATAGCAATGATGGTAAAGTAGCGTATCGTTAGGCGCAATACGCACGGTGGTATCTATGTGTCCGTCGGTATCATCGCCGAGCAGTTGTCCATGGTGTAGCCATACAATTCTTTTGGCTTTCAGTCGATGTTTCAATTCCTCCTCTATCTCTTCTTTGTCGAGTGGTTGGTTGCGGTTAGGCGCAAGCAGGCAAAATTCCGTAGTAAATATAGTGCCTTTGCCATCGCTTTCTATCGAACCGCCTTCGAGTACGAAGTCATCGTTGTCACTAAGCCGTGGCGTGCCTTGCTTTTCTGTGTCGAAAGCACCATCCTTGTGCAGTGTTTGGGTAATCTGATTATCAAGCGATGCCTCAAACTTCTCACCCCAACCATTAAAGCGGAAGTCGAGTAATGTGTTTTTGTGACTATCGCGGTCAATAAGTGTTATAGGTCCATGGTCACGCGCCCACGTGTCGTTGGTCTTACAGTGGCATATGTACACTCGTGTCATCTGATCATGTGACAAGCGACTACTGAGCAATGCCCCCACCTTAATGGGGTGAGGAGTTGCTACAATCAGTTGTTCGTAGTGTGTGATGGCATCAGCCATCTCTACGTATGTCTCTGTTATTTCAGCAAGATATGGCAACCAGTCAGTATCCTCGTGAGGCCAAGTGAGCATCACCATGCTCTGATGCTCCCATTCTGCTGGCATGCAGATGTTTCTCTTCATTCTTACTTAGCTCCCTCTGATGTGTAATTATCCCACAGATTGCGCAGGCAACTCAGAAGTGGTTTTTGTTATTGTCATTATAAACAATATACACTTCGAGCAAGTCTGTGAAATCTGTGGGAATGGTTTATTTTTTAATCTTCGGTATTCTCCTCAGCCTTCTTGCGTGGTGTGCGCTTACGCTTTGGCTTTTCAGTTGTAGGCGTTTCAATCTTTACGCCAGCCAATTCTGGGTCGATGAGGATACGTCCGCAGTGCTCGCACACAATGATTTTCTTGTGCATTTTTACGTCAAGCTGGCGCTGTGGTGGAATCTTGTTGAAGCATCCACCACAGGCATCACGCTGTACGTAAACGATGCCCAAACCATTACGTGCGTTCTTGCGAATACGCTTGAAACTGCTGAGCAGACGACTCTCAATCTTCAGCTCGGTATCCTTAGCCTTAGCCTTGAGTATGTCCTCCTCTTCGCGTGTCTCCTGCATGATTTCGTCGAGTTCGTTGCGCTTATCCTCCAGGTCACGCTCGCGCTCGTTAATCATCTCCTCTACGCGGCTGCGGTTCTCCTTGTTGTCATTGATGCGCTGCTCTGCCTCGCGGATTTTCTTCTCGCATAGTTCAATTTCCAGTTTCTGGAAATCGATTTCCTTCGTCAGTGTATCATATTCGCGGTTGTTCTTTACATCGTTGAGCTGCTGGTTGTAGCGGTCCAGACTGGCTTTTGCCTCTTCTATGTCGGCCTTGCGCTGGCTAACGGCGTTGGTCAGGTCTTCAGTCTCTTGATTGATACGGTCTAAACGTACGCTCAAACCTTCTACCTCATTCTCAAGGTCTTCTACCTCAAGAGGCAGTTCACCGCGCAGTGCGCGCTTCTCGTCAATCTGCGACAGTGTGGTCTGCAGTTGAAAGAGAGCCTTCAGTTTTTCTTCTACTGTAAGATCTTTTGGGTCTTTTCTTGCCATGTTGTAATTTTATTATTTATTTTGTTTACTATTCTGTTTTACCAGTATCTTATAGGATTAGTGTTGTGTGCTGTTATTACAGTGCGAACGTCGGGGCATGTCTTGCCTATTATCTCTGCAAGTAGTTCCTTGGTGTATTGTTCGCTCTCGTAGTGTCCAATCACGGTAATCTGTATCTCGTCTTCATGACCGAAATAGTCATGATAGTGCATCTCGCCCGTAAGGAAGGCATCGGCTCCGGCCTTGATTGCTTCATGAAGCATGAACGAGCCCGCTCCGCCGCATATTGCAATTTTCTTTATAGGGCGTGTGAGCAGTTCATTGGTCATTACGCAACCAGCGTTGAATATATTCTTTATCTTATATATATAGTCCTTGGCGCTGATAGGCTCTGACAGTTCTCCTATGATGCCGTTGCTGCCTTTTACGCCTTCGGCATCCTGCTGATTGCCTATTTGGGTGATACTGCTATGCGTGATGTCTAATTGTCGTGCTATCATATAGTTTACTCCTCCCTCTGCACTGTCGAGGTTGGTGTGCATCGAAACGATGGTGATGCCTCGCTGTATGGCTTGGAACACACATCTCTGCACATCATTGCAGTCGCTGATGCAGGCAAGTTTGCGGAATATCAGCGGATGGTGTGACACAATCATGTTACACCCCTTTTCTTCGGCCTCGTTGATGACCTGTTCAGTCACGTCAAGACACAATAAAACCCCTGAAACTTCCGCCTCTGTCAATCCTACCTGCAAGCCGGCATTATCATAGTCTTCCTGCAGGGGCAAAGGCGCGAAACGCTCAAGGGCATGTATGACATCCTTAATCTTCACGCTTTGTGTGAGTATTTTTAGTTATTTGAATATTCAGTGCAAAGTTACTATTTTTTTTCTGTTTATGCAAGAAAACGGATTATAAATATTACATAAACCTTTGTTTTGAAAGTATAGTTTTGAAAGTAAGCATTGACTTTTACTGTGCAATCGCTATGCTTTTACTGTGTAATCGCTATGCTATTACCGTGCAATCGCTATGCTATTACCGTGCAATCGCTATCAGATTGCTGCAGTATGGCAGTGCAGTTGATAAGTGGTAAAAGAAAAAGAGACGGACAGTGACCTTGCGCAGGCTAATCTGTTCGTCTCCTTTTTAATGATAGTATTACTCTGTTTACGAAGTTTCTCGTGACGGGAAGCACACCTTAAGTCTGGCTCGGCCAGTGCAAAGGAAAGGTGGGTGTTGTTATTTATAGGCTTTCATTACCTTTCGGTAGTAGCCCTGTGTGCTTCTTACGGTGTAGTGTGGGCCTCCGTTCCATATTCGTATGGCCTTTTCTACGTTGTTGGTGGGATTGTAGTAACTCTGTATGAGTACAAACATCTCACGGCTCTTGGTTACACTGAAACGGTCGTTGAGTGTGAAACGTTTCTTTTCACCTCTTTGTTTCAGTATGAGGTTGCACTGCTGCACTGCTATTGGAGTGATTTGCATTGCACCGCATGACTTGCCGCTTACTGCGCGGCTGTTGCCTCCGCTCTCTACCCATGTGATTGCGTCCATCAGCGGACCCCAATCAAAGTCTTTTGAGCCATTCTCTCGTGCGCTTGCTACGGTGGCTCCGAAGGTTAATACTGTTGTTAATACTGTTACCTTTGCAATCTTTGAAAAAAACATAATGTTAGGGTTTCAGAAGTCCTTACCCCCTACGTTCTTAAGTCTTGCACTGAACCGTGACCGTCTGCTTGCATTGCCTTAGGTATGGGCGTTGCCTTACATTAGGTCTCGGAACAACAACTGCTTATTGCGGAGCGGTGTCAAGCGTGCAGCAGTTCCGGACGAGGTTTGGGGAATAGGCAGCGTACAGTGGGGCTGCATGTGGCGTTGAAAAAGTGGGTGCGCCACGGCAGTTCTGTTGTGCCACGCTTGTCTTTTCCCGGCTTCCAGTTCATAATTCAGCAAACGGAGGTATACACAAAACCACACAGTCTGCCATTTCGAGTGCAAAGTTACGAAGAAAAAACTGTGTGCGCAAACAGTTTTAGTGCTTTCTTTATGTAAAGTGGTGATTTATTGACGATTGTCAAAAAACGTAGGCTACTCATGATTTAATGAAAAAAACAGGAAAATTGAGGCTTTTCTCGTTTAGAAATAACTTCAATTTTCCTGTTTTTTCTTTTATTCTGCACGCTCAATGGCGCTGTTACTTTCCCATTCTTCAGTCCTTCAATTTCAGTATGATCGACGTGGCTCCAATGGTAAAAAGTGTACCATCGGTTATGACACGACGCTCGCGGTCGCCGAGTATCTGATTATCGACGAAGGTACCCGTATAGCTTGGACCGTCGCGCAGTACGTACTTCAGTCGTCCCTGCTTGTCGCGTGACACATTGATTACGCAGTGGTTCATGTCAATCGACGGGTCGTTGGTCTCTATCGGAGTGTTACACTTAGACCCCTTCATGTAGCGTCCGATGATATTGTCGCCCATACGGAGCGGCAACACCTGCTTGTAGTGGAACACATTCTCGATTACTACAATCGTACCTACGCCCTCGTCAGCCTCCTCCGTCGTGGGGTTCTCGTCCTTCTGCCTGTCGCGTAGTTTCGACACCCCCATTCTGATGCCAAACTCGCGACCGCATCTGTCGCATTGAAACACAAGCTGTTGACCAGCCTCGTAGCGCGTTTCGTCAAATATAATGTAGTTGTCACACTTCGGACATCTTACCCTTTTCATCTTCGTAGCGTGTAGTTAGTTCATCTTTTGCACCCAAGTGCTATCGAAGCGGTTGCTCTTGTTGCGCAGCGAGCGCAGCGACTTGCGTGCTTCTCCAGCCGTGGCATATCTGCCATAGACCACGCGGCGCATGCCTTTGTGCTCATAAACCTCGCCTTCTTCATAGCCGGCGTGCTTCAGAATATCGATGAATTGCTCCGCTCCAGCCTTGCTTACGCGGCTTGCCATCACTATGGTATAGAAAGACTTGGGTTCTTCTGCCTTTATTTCTTGTTGCTCAGTCTCTGTTGAGACGGTGGCTTCTGCCTTAGCTTTTTGTGGTCGTTCCTGAGCAGTTTCCTGCTTATTGCTCTCCACTATGCCCTTCACGGCATTTGCAGCGCGCTGTCCCATCTCCCTTACGTTTCCTGTATCAAGTATGGAACTCTGTATCTTGTCGCTGCCCTTGCCTGTGGGCATCGAACTGTAAGCAAACGGCAACAGCAGGCAGACCAATACGGCAGCCGCCGTGTACCATAGGCGTTTCAGTGTGAAGAAACCGCTGTAGTCTTCGTCATACTCATCGTCAATATCTTCTTCCGCCTTCGTTTCGGTGCCGGCATTTTGCTCAGCTTCGGCTATCGGCGCAGTGGCAGCGTGGGCATCGGTGCTTTCGGTAGCGTCTGTAGCTGCGTAATCTTCAGCCGTTGTCGTGGCGATTATGTCATGCTCATTATCGCTAACTGCAGTATTTGCCTCGTCAATGGAGTAAGGACAAAGCCCGTACAGCCTTGGGGTGACCAGTCCTGACGCACAAGGTTCAAAGTCATAGCGCCCATCGGGCGTCTTGCTTACGGTGCCTATGCCGCGCAGTGCGTAAGAACCATTGATTTCAATGCTCTGCTTAATCTCCTCAACCTCGGCCTCAATGCGACGCATAGCCTCGGGATAACTGATGTCGTAGGCCTCGATATAAGCCTGCGCCAGCAGCGAATCGTTCATCTGTAGTTGGGGATTGAAGCCGAGCAAACGGCATGGGGGAATGAACCTCTTTGTCTCTTTATCGAAGGATGCAGTCTGGTAATGACCTACGAAACCGCCAAATCCCGGCATGATGACACAGTCATTGTCGAGTAGTAGAATTTCGATATGTCGGGCGAGTTCATTCATAATCGATTGCAAAATTAGTAAAAATAAGTCAAATAACCAAATAAAAAAGTTTTTTTGCATAAAAAATGCTTATACGTTTCTTTCTTTCATAAAAAAGTTGTAACTTTGCCCTTGAAGTAAAACAAACCTGATTGCATGGTACTTTTGAAAAACATATTCGATAAACACATTTTTGCGTTGTATGCTCTGATAGTCAGCTTGCTTGCAGGATGTAATCCGAGCACAGCTCCTGATGAGAGCGAAGACGAAGATACGGAAGCAAAGCAGACCCTGCAGGGTACTTGGCAGACAGAGCTTGAGGGTGACGTCGTGTTCACGATAAAGGGTGACACATTATATTACAGTGATTCGCTCAGTGCACCGGCAGCTTTTTGCGTGAGGCATGATTCGCTTGTAATACGTAACCACAAGGAGGTGGCTTATGCCATCAAGCGACTTAACTCTACCCAGTTTCATTTCGTCAATGCCGATGGCGACATAGTGGAACTGGTGAAAGCATCTGCCGATGTAGCACCATTGTCAAAAGGGGAGTATAAGGGCGCCATCAGTCTTAACCAAAACCAGAAGATTAAGCGAGACACAATAGTGTATTGCAAGGACAAGCGTCTGCACGCTTATACGCAGGTAAACCCCACGACTTACAAGGTATATCGTCAGCATACTAATGACGATGGCTTGACGGTGGAGAGCGTGTACTATGATAATTTGGTTTACATAGCCCTCTACGATGGACAGCATAAGGTGTTCGGACAAAACGTGATGAAGAAGGAATTTGCAGGAATTGTACCAGCGGCATACCTTGAGCAGGCCATATTGTCAGATATATTCGTGCAGGGCGAGGTAGCGGGAAGCGTGAGATTTGTGGCTGTTCTTTCCATACCTGATTCCTATACGAACTACCGTGTCAACATAGATGTGACACCAGACGGACGCAAGAAACTGTCGGTATGAGAGGGGCAAATCTTGAATACGAGAATGTTTGGAGAGCAGTAAGAGAATATGTGGAGGGCGAGCGCAACTATCGCAATCCGAAGTTGACGGCGGCCATGGTGGCAGAGGCCGTGGGGGTGTCGCGTACATCACTGACGAAAGTGCTGAAAGAGGTAAGGCAAGTTACTTTTTTGCAATACCTTGACAATGTGCGCATACGTCGGGCGCACCATGCGTTGACGATGTGTAAGGGTGTGCCCGATATGGAGCACATCGCTTTTTTGTGTGGCTTCGGCTCAGTAAGAACGTTTAAGGAAAAATACAATAAGACTTATGGAATTTAAGTACAATGATGAAAGATTTGCTGATATCCAGATGCTGAGGTATCAGTTGTCTGGCTTTGAAGCACTTACCACGCGACAGAAAGCCTATATTTACTATCTTGCCGAGGCTACATTATGGGGGCGCGACATAACGTTTGATCAGTTCGGTCGCTATAATCTCTTGATACGCAAGACGCTTGAGGCAATTCTCAGCAACTGTACGGCATCGCCTGCTGACATAGAGTGGGAGAAACTCGTAGAGTACACAAAGCGTGTATGGTTCTCCAATGGCATTTATCATCATTACGGCTGTGAGAAATTCGTGCCAGAGTTTACGCAGGAATATTTCGAAAAAATGGTGAAGATGGTGCCAGAAACAAAACTGCCTATGCCATCAGATGAACTGCTTGCTGTTATTTGTCCCGTAATGTTTCAGCCAGAGTTGATGCCAAAGCGCGTCAACAAAGTCAGTGGCGAAGACCTTGTAGTAACCTCTGCTTGTAATTATTACGAGGGTGTGACACAGCAGGAGGTGGAAGACTACTATGGAGCAAAGAAGGCTGAGGCAGGTGCGCAGCCACCATCCTTCGGACTGAATTCTATGCTCCGCAAGGATGGTGAAGGCAGATTACAGGAAGACGTGTGGCGTATCGGTGGTAAGTATGGCAAGACCATAGGCAAGATTACGGAAAACCTCAGTAAGGCTGCCGAGTATGCAGAGAATGAACAGCAGAAGAAAATCATCAGTTTGCTGATAGATTACTACAAAACGGGTGACTTGAAAACTTTTGATGAATACTCAATAGAATGGCTGAAGGAGTTAGATGGTCGTATTGATTTCATCAATGGCTTTATCGAGGTGTATGGTGACCCGCTGGGTTACAAGGCTTCGTGGGAAGGAATAGTGGAATATAAAGACCTTGAGGCATGTAAGCGTACCCAGACAATAAGTACTAATGCCCAGTGGTTTGAAGACCATTCGCCTGTTGATCCACGCTTCCGCAAACCGCAGGTGAAAGGCGTCGTGGCAAATGCCGTTTGTGCAGCGATGATAGGAGGCGATGAATATCCATCCACAGCCATAGGCATCAATCTGCCCAATGCTGACTGGATACGTGCGGAGCATGGTTCGAAGAGTGTGACTATAAGCAACTTTACCAATGCTTATAACAAGGCTGCACGTGGCAATGGCTTCCTTGAAGAGTTTGCCATCGACAGCGATACGGTAGCAATGGTACGTAAGTACGGCGACAACTGTGACGACCTGCATACCGATTTGCATGAGTGTCTTGGACACGGCAGTGGGCGTTTGTTGCCTAATACTGACCCCGATGCGCTGAAGGCCTACGGCAATACGATAGAAGAGGCGCGTGCCGACCTCTTCGGCTTGTATTACATAGCCGACGAAAAGATGTATGAACTGGGACTTGTGCCTGACATGGAGGCTTATAAATCCAACTACTATACATACATCATGAATGGCATGATGACGCAGAATGTACGCATTAAACTCGGCGATGACATAGAGGAGGCACACATGCGCAATAGGGCCTTGATAGCAAACTGGTGCTATGACAATCAGGATAAGACTAATCCTGTCATAGAAATGCTGAAGCGTGATGGCAAGACTTATATCAAAATAATCGATTATAAGAAACTGCGTCAGCTCTTTGCTACGCTATTGGCTGAGATACAGCGTATAAAGAGTGAGGGTGATTATGATGCAGCAATGAAGTTGGTAGAGAAGTATGCTGTCAAAATCAATCAGGAATTACACCGTGAGGTGCTGGAGCGTTATGAAAAACTGAATATAGCTCCATACAAGGGCTTCCTCAATCCACGTATGCAACCGATGTTTGATGCTTCGGGTGAGATTACCGATGTTGTGCTTGACTACACCGAGACCCTTACGGAACAAATGATGCGCTACTCACGCGACTATAGTGTAGAGTAGGGCAGGAGACTTACAAAAGCCCCCCTTGCCATGTATCCGTCGCACCAATAATAAAGACTTGAGCTATATTTTTTACCATTGTCCTGGTGTGGCAATGCCTTAAATCCTGATTCGTGTGAATGGTTCGCAGCGTGACAGCCATACAGAGACCGCAAGTATGGCTATACTGATGAGTAACAAGATGCCCTGCGGAACTGCCAAATGCAGAACACCGTCAAGCAACCCTCCTAACAGATAGCATACGAAGAACCAGTGAATGAGGTATATGCGTGTGATGTCTGTGGATACCTGTCTCACCTCTCGCTGTAATATCTGAGGCTCGTGTGGCATCAGGAAGTGCCCTATGCCAGCCACGAGGAGCGCCCCCATGATGCAGACGAAAGCATCGAATGGGGTAAGGTAGTAAAACAGGTCGTCGCTGATGTCACTGAACATGCCGGTCTTGTTGGTGGTAAGGTAAATCATGCAGATGGTAAACAGAAAGCCTGCCGCGGGTGTCACCAAGGCGAAGAAACGATCCATGTCGGTGCAGTGACGTATGAGTTTGCCCGTCCAGTATCCTGCTGCAACAAAGATGAACCAGTTGGCAAGTGGGAAACTGGTCCAGATGTTACCTACATGAATACCTATGAATGGATAGCATAGCATATTGAGTGTGGTGCTGCCCATATCAACGGAACGAACAAAAGTACCGAAGACAGAGAGTGACACTCCTACAAGCAGTATGACGCTGGCAGAGGCTTTCAGCCATCGCAGCAGGGCAAACAGCATGAATGCCACACCTGCGAACTGAAGTATGTCGAAAAGATTGACTTCCTCTATGAACAGGTTATAGTGCTCTTCGCCGAACCCACCTTTCCACAACAGCAGCTGTGGCAGGCAACGTATAGCATTGAGTAGGTAGCCTGCCAGCAGCAGTTTGATGCCGCGCACGAACATGGTGCGGGCATCAGTGCGCCGGCTGTAGGCTACGCCTACCCCCATGCTGTACATAAAGACAGGAGCGGCAAGCACGCCGCCGTATATGTTGTTGAGACGATACTGAAAACCATAGTCCATGTCCTCTTCACCATATATATAGATAAAAGAGTGTACAAGAACCATCCCTACGATGGCTACAAACTTGGCAAAATCAAAAGACCATTGTCGTCCGGTGTTGACCTCTTCCTTGCTGAAAAGATTGTTCGTCATATTTGTGTATTCTTTTTTATGGTAGTAGTTCTTTGCCTGTGTTGTTGAGCATCTTTCGCGCATCCTTGTATGGTATGGTGAACGACGGCATTCCAGCAGCGTATGCAGCAATCTCATACTGCTGGTAGATAACCACGATGCCCTTTTCTGTAAACAATGGTGGCGTTACAGGCAGAGGGATGCTATAAATGCTGTTGAGGCTGAGGCAACTTTCAAGTTCTTCTTCAGTTTTTACGCTAAAATATTCCTTCAGTCCGTCGCGTAGTATGCTCTGCATCTTCACGGTGCTGAATAACTCCCAGCCTATGCGTCTGCCGTCGCTCTTTCGGAAAGTCATGCCAGAGCCAACTGATGCACCATGTGCTCCGCCGGCATCCTCATAGCTTGAGAAATTGTATGTCACAACCTTTGAATTCTCATATCCACGTGTAATCTCCGTTTCAGAAGCCATCTGTGGTACGTCAGGCATTCCCTCCTCTTTCAGGGAATTATACATCTTTGTGAATTCCTTCACCTTAATGTCAAAATAATATTTCGCCATCTGCTCGCCGTCAGCCAGGTCACCGCTGTATGAGCCCCGCTTCGTCTCCTCTTCTCCACCGCCGTAGGTAGAGCCGAGCGACTCGCTTATGTATTCGCGAATGGCATTTGCGAGAATCTTGTTGTCACTCTCAGGAAAATCTATTGTCAGTTTATACTCTCCCGTATTGTTCTTTATGCTCTTGGTAATCTTCTTCGTAGTCAGTTTTACGGCATCCTCATCCTTTTCCTCATCCTCCACCACTTGTGTGGAATCCGCCTTTGAAATACCGTTGCTACCTTGCTGTTTGTTATTGCAACTGGTTGTAATAACAGATGCAGCCAGTATGCTGCCGATAATCAGTAATCCTTTGTTCATATTCCTTATTGTCGTTTAGTTTCTGCAAAGATAGTAAGATTAGTTGAAAAAACAATCGCAAACATGAAAATATTTCTCAATTACTTTTTCAGTTGAGGTCAATATAAACCGAAAGTTTGTCCATCATATAGAAATAGCCCCACGCATCAGGCAAACATATATTTTAGCGGAAAAATCGAAACCATAGGTGTTGATTTTAATGCTGACTGGCATCATTCCAACAAGCGGGCTGACGGAATATATAGAGAGGACAGCAAGGAATATGAAGGGCGTGACGTAAACACATCCAGCATCACCCGTACTGACTTTGTCGCGACGAAGCTGTTGCTTAATACCGAATTGTTTGGAGGCAATTTTACGTTTGGAACAGAACTAACGAAGACGAGACGCACATCAGATTACAAAAACCTCGAAGGTTTTATAAACAACAGCATTACAGAAAACGTCAACCGCGGCACATCATTGTTCGCAGAGTACACTCACCCGTTGCCATTCGGCACGATTTCAACAGGCTTGCGTTATGAACATACGGCACTTGATTATTATAAAAACGGGGTACACCTTGACGATGAATCAAAAACGTATAATCATTTCCTGCCATTCCTGTCATTGTCGGCGAAACATAAAGGGGTTGGTGTGGTGTTGGCATATAGTATGAAATTGGAGTATCCAAGCTACAAAATGCTTAATGAGAACGTAGCGTATATAAACCGTTTTACTCTTGAAAGCGGCAACGGACTGCTGAAACCATCGTTAATAAATGATTTCTCGTTGAGATTTGGTTACAAGATATGGGGGGCAAACATTACCTATACCAACATACATGATGCCATAATCTTTTGGGCAGAGACATTAGAAAACGAAAACTCCATTATACTGAACTATAACAAAAACATCCACAACCTGCGTAACCTTGCCATAGCTCTTACGGCATCTCCATCTGTAGGATTGTGGAGGCCGCAACTTATGGCGGCAATAAACAAACAATGGCTTACAATTGGCGAAATACGCAAGGATACTCCATTACTGATACTTTCTGCAGCAAACACGTTTCGTTTCAGCAACACATTTACTGGCGAACTTACTCTGCGCTACAGCAGTTGCGGTGATAAGCAGAATGCCAGTCTGCAAAGTAATAACATCAATGTAACTGCAAGCATAATAAAGACATTCCTTAAAGAGCGTCTATCGGTAAGGCTGGCTGCCTACGACATATTCCGAACTCGCCAAAAAATTAATATAGATACGTATGGCATACGTTCTGTGAAACACTCTGTTCAGGATACTCGTTATGCAGAAATCACACTGCGTTATACTTACAACATTACAAAAAACAAATATAAAGGTACAGGCGCAGGAATATCAGAACGTAACAGACTGTGAATTTTGTGTTAATGGAGGGAGAATATGAAATGCGTATGCAAAGTTGCTAAGATGACTTGATATTATCAGTGTGGTATTAAAAAATCGTGATAGTTATCATATATAATATGGTGGCGCAGATTACTGCCACGGGTACCCAGTCCTGACGTACGGGTAGGGCAGGGGTGAAATGCAGATATCTGGTATGTATCCATTGGAGTATAAATACCACGAGGAAGGCGAGTACGAGACCGCCGAGTATGTCGCCAGGGTAGTGGAAGCCCAGATATACGCGTGAGTAACAGATGGCCAAGGTCAGTGTAGCCATGCTGAAGGACAGCAGACGGCTACGTAGCCAGTGGGCTATGACGAATGTCAGCATCCACATGTTGGCACTGTGGGCAGAGGGGAAACCGCATCCGTTGCCATGTCTGCCATTTACTATATGCACCAGTGGAGCAATTGGATTGTCGGGGTTGCTGGGGCGCAGTCTGCCTATCCAAGGGCGCAGAAAGTGCGAGTTGAGATAGTCGGTGAATAGCATACCTATACCAACCATCAACAATACACCTATGGCACCTTTCCATGAGTAATTGCGCCATACTGCGTAGAGTAATGCAACATAAAGCGGTACCCACACCGTTTTTCCTGTCAATAGCCACATGAGCTGGTCGAAAAATACGTTGTGGGCACCGTTTATTGCGAAAAATATCTGTTCGTCCATTATAAAGCCTTGTATGTGGTGAATAATGAAATAGCATGCGATGCAAGGCTATTTCATTATTCACTAATAATACTAATTAAATAAATATGTACGTCTTTTCCACCCAATAGCAGAGTATGCCGGCAATGTAGCCTATGAATGCAATCCACGTCACGTTCTTCATATACCATCCGAAGCTGATGCGCTCCAAGCCCATTACTACTACGCCAGCTGCACTGCCGATGATGAGCATTGAACCGCCCACGCCTGCGCAGTAAGCCAACAACTGCCAGAAGATACCATCTACGGCAAGGTTAGGCGATGCGTTGATTACATACATCTTCATTGCTCCGGCTACGAGAGGCACGTTGTCAACGATTGATGACAGTATGCCGATGGCTCCTGTTACGAGGTAGTCATTGCCTATTGTCTCGTCAAGCCACTTCCCGATGGAGGTTAATACTCCTATCTCGCTAAGCACAGCTACTGCCATCAGTATGCCGAGGAAGAACATGATGGTGGAGAGGTCGATGCGAGAGAGCATCTTAGTGACACGCTTTGCCATAGGGTCGTGCTCTTCTTTCTTGCGATATATAATCTCAGTAACGCACCACAGTATGCCCAGTACTCCGAGTATGCCCATGAATGCCGGCAGTTCTGTAAGCGTGTGGAATACAGGCACGCAGCACAGACCGCCTACGCCGAGGCAGAATATGATGATGCGCTCGTTGCGAGTAATATGGCTGATGGCGGCTTCGCGCTTGTCTGTCACCTTAGGGAGGTCGCCTTTCAGATGTAGTTGCATCACGGCCGTAGGCACGATGAATGCGATGAACGAAGGCACGATAATCTCACTGATTACTCCAAGTGCAGTAATCATCTTGCCGTTCCACAGCATGATAGTCGTAACGTCGCCAATGGGCGAGAATGCTCCGCCAGCATTGGCTGCAATGATTACGCAGACGGCGTACCAGATGCGGTCTTTAGGATCTTGCACCAGCTTGCGCAGTATCATTATCATGACGATTGAAGTGGTAAGATTATCAAGCACTGCCGACAGTATTGCTGTCATGAATGCTATCTTCCAGAGGAGCGAGCGTTTAGTCTTTGATGCCAATGTACCGCGTACCCAGTTGAAACCGCCATGCTGGTCAACAATCTCTACGATTGTCATGGCTCCCATGAGGAAGAATAATGTAGTGCCAGCCTCTCCAAGGTTCTTTTCGATGGCTTCGTTAAGTTCAAAACCTGGAAGGTGCAATCCCTCATAGCCACACGCAAGAAGCGTCCAGCATACTACACACATTAAGACGGCAATGGCTGCCTTGTTGATTTTTGTCACGCTCTCAAGGGCAATGAACATATAGCCTATGACAAACGTGCATACAATAATTGTAATAAGTGACATTTTTATTGATTAGATTTAAAGTTTTGCAATCTCTACTTTGCAATTATGATGCAAAGATAATAAAAACTTTCTATAAAACCCTCATTTTGCCGTGTTAATTCACATATTTTAATAAAAAAAGTGTCAGCGAGGCTAATATTCAGCGAATGTTATGCTAATGAAATCGCGATACGATTAGTAAGACGCAAAAAGGCTAAACCAGATAGCAGTGTATCGGGTTTAGCCTTTTTGCTTTTTCTTGTATGAATAGTATGTTATTATGCCTTTACGATGAAGTTGTCAATGAGGCGTGTCTTGCCGATATATACGGCAATGGCAACGAGTGTCTCACCGCTGATTTCGCTTATGCGTTGTATATTCTCAAAGTCAACAACCTCTACATAGTCAATGCGAGCCTTAGGTTCTGTGCTGAGGCTATCTTTTATAATCTCAATGACTTTCTGCGCATTCCGCTCACCATTGTTGATTGCATCCTCGCCTTTCTTCAGACTCTTAGAGAGTATTAGGGCAGCCTTTCGTTCGTCGGGGTTGAGATAAGTGTTGCGTGACGATTTTGCCAGTCCGTCGTCTTCGCGTATGATAGGACAGGGGACTATCTCGATGGGGAAGTTAAGGTCACGCACGAAGCGTTTGATGGTTGCCAGTTGCTGTGCATCCTTCTGACCGAAATAGGCACGGTCGGGTTGCACTATGTTAAAGAGTTTGCCTACAACCGTACACACGCCGCGGAAGTGTATGGGGCGCACGGCACCGCAGAGCAATTCCGTGGTTTCTGTGGTGTCGATGAAAGAGGTGAAGTGACCCGGGTACATCTCGGCTGGCTCGGGATTAAAGATAAGGTCGCCACCAGCTTCCGTTACTTTCTGCTTGTCACGCTCAAGGTCGCGGGGGTAAGCCTCTAAATCCTCATTCGGGCCGAACTGTATTGGGTTTACGAATACAGAAACCACTGTGCGGTCGCACTGCTCGGCTGACTTGCGTATCAAACTTTGGTGTCCTTCGTGTAGAAAGCCCATCGTAGGCACCAGTCCTACGCTCAACCCTTCTTTACGCCATGCGCTTACTATCTCTCTTACTTCTTTTATAGTCTTTACTGTTTGCATTTATTTTAGTTGTATATTTGTTCTTCGTTCGGGAAACTTCTGTTTTCTACGTCAGACTTATACTGCTTGAAAGCCTCAAGCATCACAGAGTGCAGGTCTGCATATTTCTTCACAAACTTAGCTGTACGTCCGTCGGAATAGCCCAGCATATCCTGATATACCAGTACCTGCCCGTCAGTAAAACGCCCGGCACCGATGCCTATTGTCAGTGCAGGTATTTGCTCCGTAATCTGCTTTGCAAGAGGTTCTGGCACACATTCGAGTGTCACGGCAAATGCTCCAGCCTCGCATACGGCTTTTGCGTCGGCAAGCAGTTTCGTGGCTTTCTCTTCTGTTCGTCCCTGTACTTTGTAGCCTCCGAGGGTATTCACGGATTGCGGTGTAAGTCCTATGTGGGCCACTACGGGGATGCCTGCAGTCACTATGGCCTTTATGCGGTCGGCATACTCTGTTCCTCCTTCCAACTTCACTGCCTGACATCCTGTTTCGGCAATGATGCGACCGGCATTGCGCACTGCGTCTTCCACGCTTGCCTGATACGACATGAAAGGCATATCCACCACTACTATGGCATTCTTTGCCCCCCTTACCACTGCTTTTCCGTGGTGTATCATATCGTCAACAGTAACGGCGAGTGTGTTTTCATAACCGAGCATTACGTTGCCAAGCGAGTCGCCTACGAGTATCATGTCAACCTCTGCCTCGTCAATGTTCTTTGCCGTGTTATAATCGTATGCCGTAAGCATACTGATGGGCTTTGTTCCCTTCCGGGCAAGTAAATCAAGAGTTGTCTTTCTCATGAGTGATTATACATTATGCATATATGGTACATTACAGGTGGGTTCTAAAAATTTCCACGAGTTAAATTAGTCAATTATATGAATATCATTATGTCATATTTTTGTTTTTCAAAAATCTGACAGTGGGAATTATTAGAACCCACCTACAATGAAAAAAAGTACCTTTGCTATATTTGATGCAAAGGTACAAATATTTGCTGATACAGCAAAACTTTAATTGTTTTTTTTGCTTAATTTAAACCCTTTTTCGCTTCCCCCCATTGCATATCGTTCGTTTAACAAAGCGCATAAAAGCGGGGGATGTCACGATTTATTCTGTGACATCCCCTGCTCAATAGTATGTGATCCCGCGGGGATTCGAACCCCGGACCCACAGCTTAGAAGGCTGTTGCTCTATCCAGCTGAGCTACGAGACCAACCCATAAAAATGTATAGTGTTTATGCTGGTATGAAGCAAGAAAACACTCGCAAAAGCGTTTGTTTCCGCTTTTGCGAGTGCAAAGTTAACAAAAATATTTGAATTGGACAAATATTTCTTAATCTTTTAATCTAATCTCCTTATAAATGACCTTAATCCTTCAGCAAATCATTGATAAAATCGTCAAGCTCTTGACTGAGATTGCTCATTATTGGCTGGTCAAGTATCATAGTTTCGGTATCGTCAACGACGTACAACTCTGCCACGTGTTCACTCGTTTCGTTTTCTAATACATAGTTATATGGTTCGATAATTCCGAGATATGCAGTCGCATGATTATTGTCTTTCCCTTGATTCTCAAGTGCAGTAATAGCATTTCTGAGAAGTGTAGCCACCTGAGAGTAGAACTGTTCGGTGTCGAGTGGAGAGTTAATCCATTCTTCCACTACTACGCGTGTTATCTCCTTATCCTCATCGTCAAAGGCCATCATGTCTCCGGTTTCCTGTGATACGCGGATATGAATGTCGGTGAACACCTCTGGTGTCTCTGACTGAGGATACTTCTCCGCTAACTTCTGAAGGAAGCGGGTAATCTGGTGGTTAGTTTTCTCAGACATATTCTATTTCTGCTTTTACTGATTGTTTGAGTTTTCGGAAGTCAATGGCAAGTTATCTCTTTCCGTGGCATTGCTTGAACTTCTTGCCAGAACCACACGGACACGGATCGTTAGGACGTGGCGCCTTTGTGCCTGTTATTGGCATGCGTGGTGCCTTAGGCATAGACGGGTCGATGTAATCAGGTCTGTCCATTCCGTCGGGCATTGGTGGCATTGGCGGACGTTGCATCATGCGACGTGGCTGTGTGCCGTCAGCGTTAAGTTCTGGTTTGTTAGCCTGATACTGTGGTTGCGGCATAGGCTGCGGTATGTCCATGGGAGCCTGCTCTGGTGCCTGTTCCTTGTGTATGTGTATGCGCGACAGAGTAGAGCAGATGCTGTCGTTCATCTGGTTGATCATGGCATCCCACAACTTCACTGATTCAAGTTTGAAGATGAGCAAGGGGTCTTTCTGCTCGTAGCTGGCATTCTGTGAAGAGTGGCGCAATTCGTCAAGCTGACGCAGGTTCTCTTTCCAGTTGTCATCGATGTTGTGAAGAATTATCATCTTCTCAAACTCGCGCATGATGTTCTTTGCCTCAGATTCATAACATTCTTTCAAACTGAATGACATACGGTATATCATGTGCAGGTCGGTCAGCGGTATGAGTATGCGCTCGAAGTTAGCGTTTGGATCCTCATATATCTGTTTTACAACAGGTGCGGCTTCCTCTGCAACCTTGTCAACATGAGCCTTGAAGTTAGCCATAACCTTCTGGAATGTTGTCTCTTCCAACTGGTTGCGGTCGGTGGATATGAACTCTTCTTCGCTGAATGGCACCTCCATGAAGAATAGTTTCAGGAACTGCTCCTTGCATCCGTCGTAGTCATTGTTTCCGAGGATTGACACAACGCGATCCCAAATGATATTTGTAATATCCATGCCGATGCGCTCACCCATGAGGGCATGACGGCGTTTCTCATAGATTACGGTGCGCTGCTTGTTCATTACGTCGTCGTATTCGAGCAGACGCTTACGTATGCCGAAGTTGTTTTCCTCAACTTTTTTCTGTGCACGCTCAATGGCATTTGTAATCATTGACGACTCAATGCGTTCGCCTTCTTCAAATCCCAGACGGTCCATTACCTTTGCGATACGCTCAGAAGCGAACAGACGCATCAGTTTGTCTTCAAGAGATACGTAGAATACAGATGAACCTGGGTCTCCCTGACGACCGGCACGACCACGCAACTGGCGGTCAACGCGACGGCTTTCGTGGCGCTCTGTGCCTATGATAGCCAAACCGCCAGCGGCCTTCACCTCGGGCGTAAGTTTGATATCGGTACCACGGCCTGCCATGTTGGTAGCTATGGTTACGGCTCCTTTGCCGTTAATGCTCTTGCCTGCTTCGGCAACAATCATTGATTCGCGCTCATGTTCCTTGGCATTCAATACGTTATGTGGTATGTTGCGCATCTTGAGCATGCGCGAAATCAATTCTGATATTTCTACAGAGGTGGTGCCGACGAGTACCGGACGACCTGCATTGCGCATTTCTTCAATCTCGTCGATTACGGCTTTATACTTCTCGCGTGCGGTTTTATAGACGCGGTCGTCCATATCCTTGCGTTGTACAGGCTTGTTGGTTGGTATCTCAACGACGTCGAGTTTGTATATATCCCAGAACTCGCCGGCCTCGGTAGAAGCCGTACCTGTCATGCCTGAAAGCTTGTGATACATGCGGAAGTAGTTCTGCAGTGTGATGGTAGCGTACGTCTGTGTAGCAGCCTCCACCTTCACGTGCTCTTTGGCTTCGATAGCTTGGTGTAATCCGTCAGACCAACGACGTCCTTCCATGATACGTCCTGTCTGTTCATCTACTATCTTTACCTCAGGCACTCCGTCTCTGTTTGGAATGACAACGTATTCGTCGTCCTTGTTATATAATGAGTAAGCCTTCAGCAACTGCTGCAGGGTATGCACGCGCTCTGATTGCTCAGAGAAGTAATTCAGGCGTTCGTCTTTCTTGGCAAGACGCTCCTCATTACTGAGTGTTGTGTCTGCCTCAAGTGCTGAGAGCTCAGAAGTGATGTCGGGTATGACAAACAGGGCGTTGTCGTTGACCTGGCGTGACAGCCATTCTACGCCTTTGTCGGTAAGGTCAGCCGAGTGCATCTTCTCGTCAACGACGAAGTACAGCGGTGCTATGGCTTCCGGCATCTTGCGGTTGTTGTTCTCCATGTAGATTTCCTCTGTGGCGAGCATTCCTGACTTGATGCCGTCTTCTGACAGGTATTTTACCAAAGGAGTGTTCTTTGGCAATGCTTTGTAGGAACGATACAGTGCAAGGAAGCCGTCGGATGTGAGTTCCTTGTTGTTGGTTTGCTGTCCTTTTGCTATCTTTTCCTTTGCTTCAGCGAGTAATGTGGTAGCCAGTTTGCGCTGTGCCTGCACCAGTTTTTCTACCAATGGCTGATACTCCTCAAACATCTGAATGTCGCCTTTTGGCTGGGGACCAGAGATGATGAGCGGTGTGCGTGCGTCATCAATAAGTACAGAGTCAACCTCATCGACGATGGCATAGTTATGCTTGCGTTGCACGAGGTCTTCTGGGTGCATTGCCATGTTGTCACGTAGGTAGTCGAAGCCAAACTCATTGTTCGTTCCGAACGTGATGTCTGCCTGATAAGCCTTGCGACGCTCCTCAGAGTTTGGTCTGTGCTTGTCGATACAGTCCACTGACAGTCCATGGAACATATACAGTGGTCCCATCCATTCTGAGTCACGCTTTGCCAGATAGTCGTTAACGGTGACAACGTGTACTCCGTTGCCTGTCAAGGCGTTGAGGAATACCGGACACGTGGCTACGAGTGTCTTACCCTCACCTGTAGCCATCTCGGCGATTTTGCCCTGATGCAATACCGTACCGCCGAAGAGTTGCACATCATAGTGTACCATCTCCCACTTTAGGTCATTGCCTCCTGCTGTCCAGTGGTTATGGTATATGGCCTTGTCGCCATCGATAGTGATAAAGTCTTTCTCAGGGTCAGCTGCCAGTTCGCGGTCGAAGTCGGTGGCAGTTACAATCGTTTCCTCGTTTTCAGTGAAACGACGTGCTGTATCTTTGACAATAGAGAATGCAACGGGATATACCTCGTTGAGGGCATCTTCCAGTTTGTCGAGAGCCTCTTTCTCCAGTTTGTCAATTTGAATGAATATAGGCTCGCGCTCGTCAATAGGGGTCTGCTCGATGCGGCCCTTCAGTTCCTCTATCTGCTTCTTTTGATCAGCACATGAACTCTGTACGAATTGTTGTATTTCCTTACTTTTAGCACGTAGTTCATCGTTTGTCAGAGCCTGAATGGCAGGATAAGCCTCCTTAACCTTGTTTACGAGGGGCTGTATCTTTTTTATGTCACGTGTTGACTTGTTGCCGAATAGGGCAGAGAGTATTGAATTGAAATTCATTTCTTTTGGTTAATAATTAAGTGTTTTATAACTGATAGTGTCTGCTTTATTTCATCATCAGATAAGTCATGACACCAAATGAACTACAAAGTTACTCATTTTTTTTATAAAAACCAAGATATTGCCGATAATTTTAATATTTATTATTTATCTTTTTGTGGCTTTTGTTGCTTTGGATATATTATTTCTGCACGTATGATGTAAAAATGCTACAAATATTAGATTGTCTTCCGTTGTTTTCACCTTGTTGTCTTAATAGCATTGCTTTTAGGTTGTAATCAGATAGCGATTACCATGTAATCAGTATGCTTTTACTGCGTAATCAGATAGCGATTACCATGTAATCAGTATGCTTTTACTGCGTAATCAGATAGCGATTACATAGTATTCATTATGTGTATGAAAAAAGGACTCCACAATCCTTTCGGTTGTGGAGTCCTGTAGTTTCCTGTTTTTCTGTTTCTATTCCATCGGAATAGCTGTCATGTGTCGTTTTACTGACCGAGCAGTGCCTTGGCATTGGCATTCTCTGGGTCAATCTCTATGACCTTCTGGGCAATTTCTTTTGCCTTGGCCATATCATTGATACCATGTACGTAGTATGCTATTACAGCATTGTATGCGTTGATGAGCATCTTCGTTTCACCTGCTGAGCGGTCATTCTTTCCACCCATTATCTCTGTGAAGTTAAGATAGTGTGGGCCTGCGAGCTTCAGCTGCTCAACCTGGTTGAGTGCCAGTGAGAAGGGTAGGGTGGCGCGCTTGTTTGCAACATAGGCTGCGTTGTCTGGGTACTTCTCGGCAAGTCCTGCATAGATTGCATCCGCCTTGTCGTATGCAGTCTTCTTAACGTCTGCTGAAGATTTGTCGTCAGCGAGCTGATCTACATAGAATTGTGCCAAGAGTTCTTCAATAGAGAAAGACTGCTGTGGCTGGGCCTTAAGGTATTTGTCGAGGTACTCGCCTGCTTTCTCGTAGTCAGAGAGTGCCTTGTAGCAATCAGATATGTTCTTGTCGGCCTCCATTCGTGTGTTGGCGTCGCAGTCCTTTGAGTTCTGCTGATTCTGGTATGCTGCGATAGCCTCCTGATACTTGCCGGCTGACTTCAGAGCCTTTGCGTAGTATGTATAGTCGTAGATTGAAGCCTTCAGGGAGTCTGATGCGTTGAAGAGTTTGTCTGCAGCGTCAAGTGCTTCGTTATATTGCTTCTTGTCGGTGTAGTTGAACATCATCAAACGGTTGAACGATGCGTTACGTGGGAACATATTGTGACCTTCTGTGGCAATCTTCAGTGACTTGTCATAGTCTTTTGACAAGAAGAGGTTTGTGGCATAGTCAGAAATCTGATAGTCTTTCATCTGGCTTACCTGTACCTTGTCGTAGTACTCGATGGCCTTTGACATCTTGCCGGCTCCTGAGTATATCTCTGCTGCTATGAGATCTACGGGATAGTCAGGACGCTGGGCGCGCAGGTCTTCCAGTGTCTGTACGGCACCCGTAGGGTCTGTCTTGCTCATTATCTGCGCGTAGCGACGATAGCCGTCAGGGTTTTTGGGGTCAAAGTAAATGGCCTGTTGGAACTGCTGTGCTGCCTCGCCACCATCGTCCTCGCTTACTGCGATGTTGCCGAGCAATACAAACGGTGTGGCTGTGGCCTGTACCTTCTTGCCTGATACAAGGGCGGCTGCCTGCTGAGCGTAAAGCTTTGCATTGGCATAGTCCTTTACTGTAAGGTAAGCTTTACCGATGCTTACGAGTGCATTGACGTCTTTCTTGTTCTGTTTTGCGATGGCTGCTACCTGCTTTGCTGCGTCAGGAGCACCACTCTTGATGATTGCTGCTACCTGCTGCTGAATAGCATCCTGCTGCTGAGCTACTGCTGGAGCAGCGATGACTGTCATCAGTGCTCCTACTATAATGTTACGTACTTTCATAATCTGTTGTGTTTAAATAGTTAGCTATAACCTTTTCAGTTTCTTTTTATGTTATTATTTTATTGAGAATATTCTAATTTATTGACGAAAAAACTTTCTTATGGTTTAAAAGTTTTCTTCTTTTTTGCTAATAAATTTCTTTTCTTGCTTTACAATACTATTCTTTTATTCTTTGTTTACGTGTACGCTACGGAATGTAATATTGCCGTATGCTGGCAGTAGGCCTGCCTTGAGGATTACCATCTGTCCCTCATTCTGCGATATGATGAAGTTCTTGAAGCCTGTGGGTAGTCCGTAGGTGTTGGTATCATTTAGCAGTATGTAGAGCGTGCGAGTGAACGGATAGTCTCCGTTGTAGAAATAGTATTGATAAGGTTTGTATGAGTTTTTGTCGTTTGCAATGTCAAGTTTTGATACCGCCATTGGTCGTATGCCACGCTTGAATGTCAGGTTTGTGCTGTCACGCTTGTCGTTGAGCCAGTTGCTGCCAATAAGTCCGATGGCATTCTTGTGTTGCTCCACATACTCTACTACTTCGGCTGTAGAGTCCACGGCAAATGCACTTGGAGCCGTAATGGGTTTGCCACCGAGAATGCTGTCTTCTACATAGTGTACAGTTGATGATTTTTTATTGTCGAATACAATTTCTATATCGCCAAGCTTCGAACCAGGATATATATCTTCCCATCGTTTTGCTTCGCCAGTGAGTATGCGACGTATATCTTTTACACTGATGCAAGAGTCAGTGTTCTGTGAATTCTGTACCAATGCCAAGCCATCGTATGCCATACGAATGCTCAGAGGAAACTGCTTGCGCGACTTGAGCATCTCAAGTTCCGCAGGCTTGTAATCACGTGAGGTTATGACAAGCCATAGCGAGTCTTTCATAAGTAAGTCTATGGCATCTGACTCATTGGTGTAAACAGGAGTCAGTTTTGCGTCAGGATATTTGAATTCAAAGAGCTCACGTATCTCTTCGATTATTGGACTGAAACTTGCATCGCATGCGAACGAGACATGACCAGAATTAAACGTGTCGGTGCGTCCGCTTTTATTTGCTTCTGTGCAGGAATACAGGCTTATAGCCATGATTCCGATGAAGAAATATACAATGTTTCTTTTCATAGTGCGTATTGTCAGGTTTTATGCTTCTGAATATTAAAAAAGAAGTCAAGGCAGTGTCTGTTCCACGCATGTGCGATGAGAAAACGGCACTGTCTTAACTCCTTTTTCTTAAATTGTGTAGTTAAAGGTCTGCATTTTTAGCTCAGACGGAATGTTACAGGAAGTGTGTACTTCACGTTAACGGCCTGACCATTCTGTTTACCAGGAATCCACTTAGGCATGGACTTAACCACGCGTACGGCTTCCTTGTCAAGTGATGGGTCAACCGATTTGGCAACGTGTACATTGGATATACCACCGTCCTTGCCAACTACGAACTGTACGATGACACGACCCTGAATACCGTTCTCCTCTGCTATTACAGGATACTTGATATTGCTGCTCAGGTAGTTCATCAAGGCTGCGTTGCCACCTGGGAATGAAGGCATCTGCTCAACAACTTCGAACACCTTGTTCTCTTCTTCCTTTGGCTTAACTGGCTCGGTAGCGATGACTTCCTTTGCCTTGAGTACTTCGCCTGACTCGTCATTACCCTTTACGTCGAATGAACCGATAGCAGTCTTAGAACTCAAAATCTCCTCCTGAGACTTCATCTCGTCCTCAGGGCGTACCTCATCGTCTTTCTTAATGACAGGTGCAGTGAACTTGATAGAGCTCTTAACCTTCTCTACCACCTTCTCTACATTCTCCTGCTTCACTATTTCCTTGCGCTCGACCTTAGCCTCTTTCTTCTGCTCAAGGGCAGAGAGCTCTACGGCCTCCTGCATGGCTTGTCTCTTAGCTGCAGCCTCATCCGCAATATTCTTGAGGGTAAGACCTATCTGACATGCGATGGCAAGCAAGATAACAGCAAGGATAGCAATGACATTACGCTTACCAGTACCCTTGCGCAGGCGATAGGCACCGTAAGCCTGGTTGCGGTTTTCGAATACCATATCGGTCCACGCACCAGATATAAGATCTATTTTTGCCATTTTGATTATCTTTTTTAGTTGTTAATACTTTGTTCTTGATGAAGATCTTCACAAGGATTACTTCACACCCTTCTTGTCGAGGAGCTTCTGATCCTGTTCATTGATCTTATCAATCACATACTTACCAATGCTGCATATCTGCATTTCGTCAAGAGCATCTACTACATTCTTGTAGCTTGCAGAGTCCAAAGGCTTGATGATGATGGTCATGGTCTGAATCTTTTTGTCAGGCAGTTCACCATTCTTCAACTTGGAAAGTTCCTTAGAGTATATGGAGTCAGCCATATTCTCCTTATCCTTTCTTGCATCAAGTTCTACTTTTGCCTTCATCACCTGCAGTACAGGCTGTGTGCCGTCTTCGGTCACGTGTGTCTGCAGTACCTTACGTATTCCGTTCTTACCCCATGTTGTTTCCTTCATGCAGGTAGGGTCGTCATACTTAGGTATTCCTTCTACGTAATAGATTTTGTCGTTACCAGCCACATAGATTGTGATGGTGTATGACTCCTTCGTTACCGTCTTATCATTGTTGTCCAGGTTCTTGTCGTTTGATGGCATAGAAAGCTCCATTGACTGAGGCTTTGCCAACGACGTACAGAGCATGAAGAATGTGATAAGAAGCATCATCATATCAACCATAGGCGTAAAGTCCACACGGGTATTCGCCTTTTTCTGCTTGCTTGTTGATTTCTTTGCCATTCTTTATTCCTCCCCTGTCTTTAATGATGTGATAAGGTAGTAACGATTCTGCTCCATGTCCTGAAGTTCCGACATAACCAATTTTATGCTACTGTAAGGAGTGTCAGAGTCAGCCTTGATAGCAATCTTGATGTCTTCCACTGCATCAACGGCAGATGTTACCCACTCCTGGAACTCACTCTTACCACCGTTGATGGAGTCAAGAGGTACACCGGCATCAGCACCAGTGATGGCCTCTGTCATCTTCTCTGCTGGAAGTGAGAGGTAGTTCTTCAGTTTGCTGAGACTCATACCCCACATAGGGTCGGTCTGGAACTTCTTCATATCCTTGCTACTCAGATTTAGGGTGAACTTGCTGTCCATGTCCTGTATGACAGCCATCACACTATTCTGATTGTCCATACTCATAAACACCTTGCCGTCCTTTCCGACAACGATGTTCAAGACGTCTTTCTCTGGAATCTTGACCTCACTCACAGACTGTGGCTGGTTGACCTTCACCGGCTCATTCTTCACGAACGTAGATGTAAGCATGAAGAATGTCAGGAGAAGCACCATCACGTCCGACATAGGGGTCATGTCAATCCAGACGTCGCTTTTCTTAACTTTTAACTTACCCATATTCTGAATAAAATTTTAAAGGGTTAGTAAAAGATTAAGCTTCTGGGTGCTT
>CAMNCV010000124.1 GCA_946534585.1 uncultured Prevotellaceae bacterium | reverse complement strand
GAGTCTTCTATACGGCGTTCTATAGGATGGACACACGTAAGGAAACGCGACATCTCCTGCAGAGCGTTGGCCATAAGCACCGCCTGGAAGTTATCTCCGTATTTCAAACCAGAGCAGATACCAGCAGCAATGGCATATACATTTTTCAATACAGACGAGTATTCTATGCCTATAACATCTGTAGATATCTTTGTCTTGATAAATCTGCCCTTCAGCACTCCGGCAAATTTCTCTGCCTTGTCCTTGTCAGAGCAACCGATTGTAAGGTATGACAGCCTCTCCATAGCCACCTCTTCCGCATGAGACGGACCGCCTATGCATGCGAGGTTGTCGTATGGCACATCATACACCTCATGGAAATACTCCGAGCACACCAGGTTCTCATCTGGCACTATACCCTTTATCGCAGTAACGATAAACTTATCACGTATATTCTGCTTCAGTTTCCTGAGATGGTTTTTCAAATAAGGCGACGGCGTCACAAACACAAGCGTGTCATAATCACGCACTATCTGGTTGATATCAGATGTGAACGTGATTTCATTAAGATTAAAATGCACACTCGTGAGATAAGCGGGGTTGTGTCCCATGCGTTTGAAATCCTCTATACGGTCATCCCTACGCATATACCACCCTATGTGGTGAGTATTGTTCACCACAATCTTTGCGATGGCCGTTGCCCAACTGCCGCCACCTATTATAGCTATCTTTCCGCAGTCAAACATATTTCTACGCCTCTGCCGCCTTATCTATCCAACCCTGTATATCAGCTACAGAAGGCTTCTGCATCTCAAGTTTGTATTTCTTTACTATATCGCCGATTTTCTGCTGCAGTCCCTGTGCTTTCTCTTCCTTGATATTCTGCACAAGGTTAAAGCCTGCCTTACGCAATACCGGCACCCACTCTTCGCTTACGCCTACCTCAGCCCATTCTGCCACAGAGCTCTGTGGAGTCTTTGCTTCCGGCTTCATCTGTGGGAAGAAGAGCACCTCTTGTATGAATGACTTACCTGTCATCAGCATCACCAGTCGGTCTATGCCTATGCCGATACCGCTGGTAGGCGGCATACCATACTGCAATGCACGCAGGAAGTCATGGTCTATTATCATAGCCTCATCATCACCCTTGTCAGCAAGTTTCATCTGGTCAATGAATCTCTCTTCCTGGTCTATCGGGTCGTTAAGCTCTGAGTATGCATTTGCAAGCTCCTTACCGTTTACCATCAACTCAAAACGCTCTGTCAGTCCCGGCTTTGAGCGGTGCATCTTTGTAAGCGGTGACATCTCCACAGGATAGTCTGTAATGAATGTAGGCTGAATAAACGTACCCTCACAGAACTCGCCGAAGAGCTCGTCTATGAGCTTACCCTTACCCATGGTCTCGTCTACCTCCATACCCTTCTCCTTACAGAAGTTACGTATCTCTTCCTCTGTCTTACCGTTACAGTCAAAGCCTGTCTTCTCCTTGATGGCGTCAAGTATAGGCAGACGACGGAACGGAGCCTTGAACGATATTGTCTTACCGTCAATCACTGTCTCTGGCTTACCGTTGACAGCTACACATATCTCCTCCAAGACCTTCTCGGTAAACGACATCATCCAGTTGTAGTCCTTATAGCTTACATACAACTCCATGCAGGTAAACTCTGGGTTGTGGTTTTTGTCCATACCCTCGTTACGGAAGTTCTTGCCTATCTCATATACGCCCTCGAAGCCACCCACGATAAGGCGTTTCAGGTACAGCTCAGTAGCTATACGCATATACATCGGTATATTGAGAGCGTTGAAGTGAGTGATGAACGGGCGTGCACTCGCACCACCGGCAATACTTTGCAGTGTAGGTGTCTCCACCTCAGTGTAGCCAGCCTCATCAAGTATTCTTCTCAGTGTACGCACCACAGTGGCACGCTTCAGGAATGTATCCTTCACACCGTCATTGACCACCAGGTCAACATAACGCTGACGATAGCGCAACTCCGGGTCATCAAACTTGTCGTATGCCACACCATCCTTATACTTCACGATAGGCAGTGGCTTAAGAGATTTTGACAATATGGAAAGCTCCATGGCATGCACGGAAATCTCACCCGTCTGGGTGCGGAACACATAACCCTTCACGCCAACGAAGTCACCTATATCCATCAACTTCTTGAACACCTTATTATATAAGTCTTTGTCTTCTCCCTGACAGATGGCGTCACGCTGCACATACACCTGTATGCGTCCCTTAGAGTCCTGTACTTCCATAAAGCCTGCCTTACCCATAATACGACGGCTCATCATACGGCCAGCTATGCATACCACACGACTATTCTCTGCCGTAGCCTTACCTGGCACGTCATTGCCTTCCTCGTCTTTCTCTGTTGGCAGGTCAACGAAATTTTCTATAATCTCTGTTGAAAAGGCATCCACAGGAAACTCTGCAGCTGGATACGGGTCTATGCCCATGTTGCGCAATTCTTGCAGACTTTCTCTGCGACCAATCTCTTGTTCTGACAGTTCTAAAATGTTCATCGTTTCTTTTTGTTTCTT
>CAMNCV010000123.1 GCA_946534585.1 uncultured Prevotellaceae bacterium | reverse complement strand
ATCTTTTCGTTTTCTTTCGGTGCATACTGTCAGCATCTTCAGTCACATAGCCCGCTATGCTCCTTCAGCTGCTGACACTCTGCCCTCGAAGGTTTAGCTTGGTGGCCCGAAGGGAAAAGCCAAACAAATTCGAAAATCTAACAAAGCTAATTAATAGAACCCACCAAAAACATTATGTACAGAATAGTAACCAAGAAGCAGTTCTCAGAGAAGGTGTTTCTCCTTGAGATTGAGGCTCCGTTAATAGCCAAGAGCCGCAAACCAGGCAATTTTGTAATAGTTCGCGTAGATAAAAACAGCGAGCGCATGCCACTCACTATAGCCGATGCCGACACAGAGCGCGGCACTATCACACTCGTAATACAAGAGGTAGGTTTATCATCAACGAAGCTCTGCACCAAAGAGGTAGGCGATGAAGTGGCCGACGTAGTGGGGCCATTGGGAAATCCAACCCATATAGAGAAGTTTGGCACCGTCATCTGCGCCTGCGGTGGTGTTGGAGCAGCACCTATGTTGCCTATCGTACGCGGACTGAAAACTGCTGGAAATCGCGTGCTGACCGTGCTGGCTGGCCGAACTGCCGAACTGGTTATTCTGGAAGACGAACTCCGTGCATCATCAGATGAGCTCATCATAATGACCGATGACGGTTCAAAGGGCGAGAAAGGTGTAGTTACCGTGGGTATAGAGAAATTTGCCCAACAGGAGCATATCGACAAAGCCTTTGCAATCGGTCCACCGATAATGATGAAATTCTCTTGTCTTACGACACAGAAATACGGTATCTCAACAGACGTTTCGCTCAATACTATCATGGTTGACGGCACAGGTATGTGTGGTGCCTGCCGCCTGACAATAGGCGGAAAGACAAAATTCGTCTGCATCGACGGCCCCGAGTTTGACGGTGCTCTTGTTGATTGGGACGAGATGTTTAAGCGCATGGGCACGTTCAAGAAAGCAGAGCAGGAGGAAATGGAGCACTACGCAGACCACCTCTGTAAGGACACAGATGAGAAAGCAGCCAGCCAGAGCACATCTGCAAACAACGGAGCAGGCACTGGGAACGCAGCCGCCTGTGCCTCGATAGAAGAACTGACCGACCGCAATGCACCGTGGCGCGAAGAGCTTCGCAAGTCGATGAAACCGAAAGAGCGCACCGCTATACCACGCGTGACAATGCCAGAGCTTGACCCCGTATATCGCGCCACCACACGTACGGAAGAGGTAAACATGGGATTGACAAAGGAAATGGCACTCACAGAGGCTAAACGCTGTCTCGACTGTGGAAAGCCTCAGTGCGTAGAGGGCTGTCCAGTGAACATCAACATTCCTTCATTCATAAAGAACATCGAACGAGGTGAATTCCTTGCTGCAGCCAAAGTACTAAAGTCAACATCAGCCCTTCCAGCCGTATGCGGTCGCGTATGTCCGCAGGAGAAGCAGTGTGAAAGCAAGTGCATACATCTGAAGATGAATGAACCAGCCGTAGCCATAGGTTATCTGGAGCGTTTCGCAGCCGACTATGAGCGAGAATCAGGTCAGATGTCACTGCCTGACACCGAGGCATCCAACGGAATAAAGATAGCCGTTGTTGGTTCTGGTCCGGCAGGACTGTCATTCGCAGGCGACATGATAAAGCACGGCTACGATGTATATGTGTTTGAGGCATTGCACGAGATTGGCGGCGTATTGAAGTACGGCATACCAGAGTTCCGACTGCCAAACCGCATCGTTGACGTGGAAATAGAGAACTTGCGCAAGCTCGGTGTACACTTCCAGACTGACGTAATCGTGGGCAAGACCATCTCTGTTGACGAGTTGGAGCAACAGGGCTTCAAGGGTATCTTCGTGGGTTCGGGCGCAGGTTTGCCAAACTTCATGAACATACCAGGCGAGAACCTCATAAACATTATGTCATCAAACGAATATCTGACGCGTGTTAACCTTATGGATGCAGCCAATCCAAAGACCGACACGCCAATGAATCTCGGCAAGAACGTACTCGTAGTGGGCGGTGGTAACACCGCCATGGACTCCTGCCGCACAGCAAAGCGACTGGGTGCCAACGTCACGTTGGTGTACCGTCGTTCGGAGGCAGAGATGCCAGCACGTTTGGAGGAGGTAAAACATGCTAAGGAAGAGGGAATCACTTTCCTCACGCTGCACAATCCTAAGGAGTATATAGCCGACGAAAACGGAGCCGTAAAGCAGGCCGTACTCGAAGTAATGAAACTCGGAGAGCCCGACGCTTCGGGTCGTCGCAGTCCAGAAGCCACAGGTGAAACAATAACGATTGACGTTGACCAGGTAGTAGTAGCCATAGGTGTATCGCCTAATCCTCTTGTACCTCAGAGCATCAAGGGACTGGAACTTGGCCGTAAGAACACCATCGTGGTCAACGAAGGCATGCAGTCAAGTCGCTCAAACATCTATGCCGGCGGCGACATCGTGCGTGGCGGTGCCACGGTTATCCTCGCCATGGGTGACGGACGCAATGCTGCCAAAAACATGCACGAGGCTTTACAAAACAAGTAAACCCTATTGGTGAGTTCTATTTCATTACCACCGTAATGTTAAACTTAAAATGTGGGGTGACGAACTTCCTCCGGCTCCCTCGTTTCGCGATGGAGAGCAATGTCATCTATTCGCTTTCTTTGGCTTTCCGCTTCGGGCCGCCGAGCCAAACAAACTCGAAAATCTGACAAAGCTAATAAATAGAACCCACCTACAAACATAAATAAGAAAAATGACTACCATAAGGTCGAAAGCCTTGCGGTAGTCATTTTTTTTCGTTATACGAACTGCCATTCACGTCATGCCCGTCCCTTGGTAATACGTCTCCACCAAGTAAGCAGTTCCTGATATGCCGACAACTGTTCGCGGTGCGTTGCCGTGGCAAAGGTCATTGTGTCAGGTGCCGGACCGTATTGATCGGGGAATATAATCATTAAGTTGGTGCCGTGGTAATGCTCCGTAAGTTCCTCTGGCAATCGGTCAAGGGCAGACTTATACGATACCGTACCCTGACGGGCAGTCACAACGACAAGCATCTCATCTGCATTTGTAGCTTCAGCAAGATGTATCAGTCCGCTCCAGTTAGCCATTTCCACGTATTCTGCACGCACACTACGGTGCTTATTGCCAATGTATTTCCGTATCAAAGCGAGCGTATCCTCACGTGCATTGAACACAAGTCGGCAGCCAATGCCGCCCGCCAGGCGTGCCAGGCGCTCTACCCAGCGATAGAACCCAGGCTCAAACTCTGCACGGGAAGGCACCGCCACGCGTATGGCGCGCAAGGTACTGAGCGGCTGAGTGCAACGAGCTATGATAATCTGACGCGACAATCCGTTGAACACACTTTGCGCAAACTCACCCCAGAACACGCGACTGGAGTTAGGATGTATGTGTACTCCGAATATGACCTCCGAGCAGTCATACTCCTTAAAGGCGTGCTTGATGCCGTTACCAATATTAGTTGCCAATCTAACCTGTGTCTGCAGTCTGACATCAGCGGCACTCGCCTGTTGCACCATGCTGTCAAGCAACTGCTGTCCGCGATACTGGTTCTTGTCGGCTTCTTCATCGTCATAGACCACATTGAGTGCTATCAAGCCACGGTTCAGTTCTGGATTGCGCATCATTGAAGCTATTGACAGCAGCATACCCGCGGTTTCCGTATATTTCACTGGAATCAGAATCTTCTCATCATCGCCACGCTTTTCCTTGTCGCTATCAGAAAATTCACTTTCCTTCAGTACAGTAGCGCGTGCGGCGCGGTCGGTAATCATCGTAGATATGATACACGTAAACAGTATCATCACAATCACGCCATTGAGCATATCGTCGCCCACGAGGTACTGTCCTGGAGCAGTCTGCAGGCGCATTCCTATCATTACGATAGCAATACCTGCAGCTGCATGTGCAGAAGTCAGACCGAACATCAAGTGACCTGCGAGCCACGACCGTCGTAAAACGATACAGGATATATACGCGGCCAGTGCTTTTCCGAGCGTGCCCACAATAACGATACACAGCACTGTAGTTATTATGTCACCTCCGGCAAACAGCAATCTCAGGTTGATAAGCATACCAACACCTATAAGGAAATAAGGTATGAAGAGAGCATTGCCTATAAACTCTATGCGGTTCATGAGCGGAGACAGGGGCGGTACGTATCTGTTCATTATCAAACCGCTGAAGAATGCGCCGAAGATACCTTCTATACCAATCAGTTCACACAATGCTGCACTGAGAAACATCATTGACAACACGAATATAAACTGCATCACCGCATCGCTGTATCTGCGCAGAAACCAACGCGTAAGCCTTGGCAAAAGGAACAGCAACAAAGCACAGTAGGCTGCGAACTTTGCTACAAACAACAACCAAAACAATGCATCAGGCCGCGCACCACCGCCTGCCGCACCAGTGGTTGCAGCCACTATCACGAGCGTAATGAGCAACGAAAGCATCGAGGCTCCTACGGAAAGCGTTGTGGCATAGTGACGCTTCAGTCCGTAGCGTGCCACTATCGGATAGGCTATCAGCGTATTCGTTGACATTATACAGCTAAGCAACACCGATGCAAGATGCGAATAACCAAGCAGCAATCTCGATGCTACATACATAAGAAAGAACGGCACGGCAAACGTAAGCAGACCGAACAATCCCACCTGTCGGGCATTCTTGCGCAGTCCTTCCATATCCATCTCAATGCCGGCAAGAAACATAATGTAGAGCAGCCCTACACGTCCGAACAACTCAAAACTTGAATCCCGCTCAAGAATATTGAAGCCATACTTGCCCAAAGCCACGCCGGCAAGCACCATACCGATGATATGCGGAATGCGGAGTTTGCCCATAACGATTGGTGCAAACAATATTACCACAAGTACGATGAAAAACACCATCGTAGGATTGGTAACTGGAAAATATTGTGTTAGTTGTAGCATGATTTAAGGTTGTGTGTGTGCTATATATCAATAAATTCTACTGCAAAGTAACAAAAAAAAACTGAATTATGCGAAGAATTCAACAAAAATTTGTAATTTTGCAATTTGAAAATCAGCAATTTGGTTGTTTATCATCCACAAATCGACAAAAACAAACTATATATACAAGATGAAAGTAGCTATCGTAGGCGCCAGTGGCGCAGTAGGACAGGAATTTCTCCGTGTCCTTGATGAGAGGAATTTCCCTCTTGATGACTTGGTATTGTTCGGTTCAGAGCGTTCTGCCGGCAAGAAATACACCTTCCGTGGCAAGGAGTATGAGGTAAAACTCCTGCAGCACAACGACGACTTCAAGGACGTAGATATAGCTTTCACCAGCGCTGGTGCGGGCACATCAAAGGAATTCTGCGAAGACATTACCAAGTATGGCGCAGTGATGATTGACAACTCTTCTGCCTTCCGTATGGATGAAGACGTGCCATTGGTAGTGCCTGAGTGCAACGCCGAGGATGCACTGAAGCGTCCACGTGGCATCATTGCCAACCCTAACTGTACTACAATCATGATGGTAGTATGTCTGAAGCCGCTTGAGAAGCTCTCACACATCAACCGCATCCACATTGCTTCTTATCAGTCAGCTTCAGGTGCAGGCGCCGTTGCTATGGCTGAACTGCAGCAGCAGTACAAGGAGCTTGCCAACAACCAGCAGCCTACAGTGAACAAGTTTGCTTATCAGCTGGCATACAACGTAATCCCACAGATTGACGTATTCCAGGACAATGGCTACACGAAGGAAGAGATGAAGATGTTCAACGAGACTCGCAAGATAATGCATACGGATGCTCGTTGCTCTGCAATGTGCGTTAGAATCTCCTCACTCCGTTCTCATTCTGAAGCCGTATGGATTGAGACTGACGAACCAATCAGCGTAGAGGCAGCACAGGAAGCACTGCGCAATGCAGAGGGCGTAACGCTCGTTGACGATCCGAAGAAGGTTGGAGCGAAGGCTAATCCTGACGCTGAAAAGGAGACAATGGAAGGACTGCCTTATCCAATGCCACTCTATACAGCAGGCAAGGACGATGTATATGTAGGTCGCGTACGCAAGGATTTGGCAAACGACAACGGCTTAACCTTCTGGCTTTCCGGCGACCAGATAAAGAAAGGAGCTGCTCTTAACGCTGTTCAGATTGCTGAATACCTTATCAAGGTAGGCAACGTCAAGTAAGAAAAGCTGAATAACATACGATAAATAACAAAAAGTATGATTACTATTTAACTGCAGAAGGCAGTCGAATGGTAATCATACTTTTTTATTGTTTTATCGAATAAACCTATGGTTTACGATGAAACATACTTCTCAACACAGACTTTCCGCTATGGCAAGATCAAACGGAGTAGTAAGTTTTACATTCTCACGGTTGCCCTCTACCATCGCAACTCGTTGTCCTGCCGCCTCCACCACGCTTGCATCATCAGTAAAACTATCGCGATATGGTTGTTGATTGGCGCGCTTCAGCAGTTGTATATCAAACGTCTGTGGGGTCTGGACAAGTCGATAGTCGCTACGCATCACGTTGCGATTTTCCGTTACCAGCCGCAGGGTTTCCACCACAGGCACTACGGGTATCACCGCCTTCTGCTCCCTTGCGGCAGCGAAGCAACGCTCTATTACCTCCACGCTGACGAACGGTCGCACACCGTCATGCACCCCGACAATGCCCTCTGCATCATCAGGTATCAGGCGAAGGCCATTCTGCACGGAGTGGAAGCGCGTCTCACCGCCATCGGCTATGTCATGCTCTACCGTGAAAGCATACTCTTCGCACAGCTTTCTCCAATACTCCTGCTGCGACTGCGGCAACACAAGTATTATCCTGAGGCTGTCAGAATACTCACGAAACCGCTCCAAGGTACGCATCAACACAGGTCTGCCTTTTACGGGAATGAATTGTTTCGGTATGTCTCCCCCCATGCGCAGCCCTTTGCCTCCTGCCACTATTATGACGTAATCCATGCTATGTAGCTTTGCTATTGTCCCCCTTCGTACTATAATTCACTTACTGGAAAGCAAGTGATTAAACATCATTCCCTCGCGCAACTGTGCCGCCTCGGCCTGTTTACCCAGCATTTCGAGTATGGCATAGGAGTATGGCAGCGTTGCTGCAGGTCCCTCACCCGTTATCACATTGCCGTCGATGGTATAGAGCTCATGCGTATATTCCGCCCCAGTCATTTGGTTTTCAAATCCAGGATAGCACGTAGCGCGCTTGCCTTTCAATATGCCCAGCGAGCCAAGCACGAGCGGAGCGGCACAGATAGCACCTACCTTCTTTCCTTCCTCAAACTGCCTTAGCATCGCACTGCGTACCGCCTCACACTCATTAAGGTTCGTGGCACCAGGCAATCCGCCAGGCAACAGCAGCATATCAGCATCGCTAAAATCTGCATCGGCAATCTTCATATCGCAAGTGACACGCACTCCATGCGACATAAGGACTTCCTCTGTCTCGTTAATACTTACGGTTACACACTCCACGCCAGCGCGGCGCAATACGTCAACCACGGTCAGAGCCTCTATTTCCTCGCTGCCGTTGGCGATAAATTCATATACTTTTGCCATAACTTTTAATTTATAACATTGACATAAAACCCTTTCATCATTGGTATTTATGTCAACATTTTCCATTGACTGCAAATTTACATAATTTCTTTAAAATACGCAAATTTTGAGTTGTTTTTTATGATTATCAGTTTACAGGATGAGCAATTTTCATTTGTTGCAACGCGTTTTATTTGGCGGTTCAAGAAAAGTTTCGTACCTTTGCAGTAAGAATGTGCAAAAAAGACATTTGACTTATGCAGAAACAAGACAAACTACGCTTTGCCATCTTCGGCAATGAATACCAAGCGAAGAAGTCGCAGGCAGTATATAAAATCATAGCTCTGCTACAGCAACACGATGCAGAGGTGTATATAGACAAGCCGTTCTATGAGTTCATTACGGCCGGTCAGCACATGGACATCAAGGCCGACCACGTGTTTGAGGGCAGCGATTTCACTGCCGATTTCGCCGTATCGATGGGAGGAGATGGCACGTTGCTCAAGACAGCCTCACGCGTAGGCGAGAAGAACATCCCTATCATCGGTGTGAACATAGGTCGGCTGGGATTCCTCGCTGACGTCAACCCTTCGGAACTGGAGCAGGCCATAACGGCGATATACGAGGGAAGATACGAAGTGCGCAACCACTCCGTAATAAAGATTGAGACCTCGGAAGGCGAACTAATAGAGGGTTCGCCCTATGCTCTCAACGACATTGCGCTGCTAAAGCGCGACCACGCCTCGATGATTTCAATCCGCGCTTCCATCGATGATGAGTACGTAATGACATATCAGGCTGACGGACTGATTGTGACCACGCCTACCGGCTCCACGGCCTACAGTCTGTCGAACGGCGGTCCTATCATCGCCCCCGGCACCGGCACGCTCTGCCTTACGGCGGTGGCACCGCACAGCCTCAACGTGCGTCCGATAGTAGTGCCCGACACATCGGTAATCACGCTGAAGGTGGAAAGTCGCAGTCACTCGTTTCTTGCGGCCATCGACGGACGCTCTTCAAGCCTTCACGAAGGTACGGTGGTGCGCATAAGCAAAGCAACATTCAGCACGAAAATCGTGCGCTTTGCCCATCGTCACTACTTCGCCACATTGCGCGACAAGATGATGTGGGGATTGGATCAGCGGTAGTCCTGAGCGCATTATCCTTGATGTATTATTCATCATGACTGGTAAAGGAAAAGCATGATTTCGCAATCGCTTTCTGCCAGCAACGCAATCGCTATCTGATTACACTGTAAAAGCATAGCGATTACACTGTAAAAGCTATCTGATTACAGCGTAAAAGCATAGCGATTACAATACCCTGCATAACCCACTGTTTTTCAATGACAAAAGGTAAGCGAACATATCCCGTTGTCACCATACTGAGATGGTTGTGGCACTCATCGTCATACAATCGTCTGCAGGCTGTCCTAAACACGGTGATTGGACTGGCGGAGGTAGCTGTCAGTCTGGCTCAGGTGTGGGCAGTGAAACATGCTATAGACGTAGCGTCACACAATACTGACGGCGATGTCGTCACCGCAGTAGTGCTTATAGGAGGTCTGATACTATGCAACTTCTGTCTGTCTATTGCTTCTGCCTGGGTGAGAAACATTCTTGGTGTGCGCGCACAAAACCGCATGCAGCAGATGATGCTCAGCCGCATACTGCGCTCTGAATGGCGCGGACGCGACCAGATGCACAGCGGCGACGTTATAAACCGTCTGGAAGCCGACGTAACCAACGTGGTCAACTTCGTAGCCGAGACATTACCTAATGCCATATCGGTATTTGTACTGTTTCTCGGAGCATTCATCTTCCTCTTCACCCTTGACCACATGCTGGCACTGATTATCGTCTGTACCTTTCCAATCTTCCTCGCACTGAGCAAGGTTTACATGGGCAAGATGCGTCAGCTGTCGCGCGATGTCAGAGAGTCTGACAGTCAGGTGCAGAGCATACTGCAAGAGTCTGTGCAGCACCGCGTACTCGTCAAGGCTCTTGAGGGGGAGGACATGATGGTTGAGCGCCTTGAGGAACAGCACCATACACTGCGCCACAACGTAGTCAGACGTACCAAATTCTCGGTACTTTCCAACCTCATCGTCAACTTAGGCTTCGCCTTCGGCTATCTTATGGCATTCGGATGGAGCGCCCTGCGCCTGTCGGCCGGCACACTGACCTACGGCGGCATGGCTGCATTCCTGCAGTTAGTCAACAAGATTCAGAATCCTGCCCGCAATCTTTCAAAGCTCATTCCGCAGTTCGTGGCGGTCTTCACTGCCGCCGAACGACTGATGATGTTTGAGGATATACCGCTCGAAGAACAGGGTGAGGCTGTCATGCTCCAAGGTGTTTGCGGTGTAAGGTTCGAGAATGTATCATACGCTTATCCCGACGACCGCAAGCGATTGATTGTCAATCGTCTGTCATTTGATTTCCGACCTGGCACCTGCACCGCCATCGTCGGTGAGACAGGCGTAGGCAAAACGACACTGCTGCGCATGATACTGGCACTCGTGAAGCCCACGGAGGGCAGGGTAACGATTTACAATAACGATGAGACGCAGACCGTTTCGCCACTCACGCGCTGCAACATAATATACGTACCTCAGGGCAACACGATGCTCAGCGGCACCATCCGCGATAATCTTTTGCTGGGCAATCCTGATGCTTCTGAGCAGGAGATGAACGAGGCTCTTGCCAAGGCTTGTGCGGATTTCACAAGCAAGCTACCGCAAGGGCTTGACACTCCGATATCAGAAAACGGCACCGGGCTGAGCGAAGGCCAGGCGCAGCGCATCTGTATAGCGCGTGCCCTGCTACGCAACTGTTCGCTGTTGATACTTGACGAGGCCACAAGCGCACTCGACCCGCAAACGGAGCAGAGGCTGCTAAAGAACATACTCGACGATAAATCACACACGGTGATATTCATAACCCACCGTCCGGCGGTGCTGGAATATTGTGATGCAGCACTCGACCTCACCGACAGCGGACGAAGGCATGACGTGCGAGAAGGCACTACAAACACACAAACTGACAACTGTGATTAACCTGAAACTCATATACAAGATACTGGGCTCATTGATATTCCTTGAGTCTCTGTTTATGATACTGTGCCTTGCCATAGCCTTTTGGTATGGTGAGGACGACATTCCTGCCTTTCTCGTGTCGATACTCGTCACGCAACTGGCGGCCTATATATTAAGGTATAAGGGACATACTGCCGACAACACGATGAGCCGTAAGGATTCATTTCTCGTCATAACGCTCGTATGGAGTGTATTCAGTCTGTTTGGAGCCCTACCCTTTCTTATCGGCGGCTATATCACCAATTTCACCAATGCTTACTTTGAAGCCATGTCAGGCTTCACGACTACTGGTGCTACTATACTCAACGACGTTGAGCATCTGCCCCACGGAATACTCTTCTGGCGCACCTTCTCACAGTGGATTGGTGGTTTGGGAATAGTCTTTTTCACCATTGCCGTACTGCCATCAATGGTGGGTGGCTCTACAAAAGTATTCTCGGCAGAGGCCACAGGCCCCATAAAAACGAAACTGCACCCACGCCTTTCCTCATCGGCTAAGAGCATCTGGACGGTGTTTCTCATATTGACTATATTATGCGCAGCAACATTCAAAATGCTCGGAATGGGGTGGTTCGACTGCATCAACTATGCCATGACAACCATAGCAACGGGAGGTTTCTCCACGCATAACGACAGCATAGAGTTCTTTCACTCACCGGCAATGGAATACTGCTCCACGTTTTTCTGCTTCTTATCGGGCATAAACTTCATTATACTATATCGTCTGTTCACGCGAGGCGACATAAAGAACATAGTGAAGAACTCCGAGATGAAGCTCTACTGCCTGCTCACCGTGGTGTTCACGGCATTTATCATGATAATGCTGATTGTCAGGCTACACTACGATGTAGAGAAAGCATTCCGGTGTGCCGTGTATCAAGTAGTGTCGTTCATCACCACTACGGGCTTGTTCAACGATGATGCCGCCACATGGCCTCATGTGACATGGGTCGTACTCGCAGTATGTATGTTCACGGGAGCATGCGCCGGCAGCACGAGCGGAGGCTTCAAGTGCGTGCG
This sequence comes from uncultured Prevotellaceae bacterium, assembly GCA_946534585.1. Classification (GTDB taxonomy): domain Bacteria; phylum Bacteroidota; class Bacteroidia; order Bacteroidales; family Bacteroidaceae; genus Prevotella. The sequence goes on along the minus strand of CAMNCV010000123.1, from coordinate 10,310 downwards.
ATGCACGATGCTCCTAAAGATAATACAGAATGAGTTCCGACAGATACTGCACCCGAAGGCGGTACTGCCGCTACGCTTCGGCGATGTCAACGTATCAATGCAGCGCAGAGTCACGTTGCTTGCTTTCCTCTCTGTGTATGGGTTGCTATGCCTTGTATGCGCTTTCACCATGATTGCAGCAGGCGTGGACAATACCAATGCCATAACCATAACCATTTCAACGCTGAGCAACGTAGGACCTACGCTTGGCGTAGAGATAGGACCTACGATGTCATGGAACGAGTTGCCCGACTTTGCCAAGTGGATGTGCTCGCTGCTTATGCTCATGGGAAGATTGGAGATATTCTCGGTACTAATAATATTCACGCCGACGTTTTGGAAAGACAGTTAAAGCGAAATACCGACAGTTTAAGACAAATAAAGACAGTTCAAGACAACACAGATATGATTCATCCAGAGAACAACGAAGAATACAAAGGTCTGACCGTAAACAGCGGTGTGGCACAGCCAAGCATCATCAATCCTTATCTCAACCGAAAGCGCTTTGCTCGCAGGCAATACAGCGTGGACGAGATGGTCGATGGCATACTGCAGGGCAACGTAACGATGCTCTCACAGGCAGTCACATTGGTGGAGAGCGTCAACCCTGAGCATCAGAAGAAAGCCCAAGAGGTAATCGAGCGCTGTCTGCCCCACAGCGGAAAGTCAATCCGTATCGGTATCAGCGGTGTGCCTGGAGCTGGCAAATCAACGTCGATTGACGAGTTCGGACTACACGTCCTCAACCAATATGGTGGTAAACTGGCAGTGCTTGCCATTGACCCCTCGTCAGAAAGGTCAAAGGGTAGCATCCTCGGTGACAAGACACGCATGGAGAAACTCTCTGTGCATCCCGACGCTTTCATACGCCCCAGCCCTTCGGCTGGCAGCCTTGGAGGCGTGGCTCGCAAGACGCGTGAGACGGTGATACTATGCGAAGCTGCCGGCTTCGACAAGATATTCATTGAGACCGTGGGCGTTGGTCAGAGTGAGACAGCCTGTCACTCCATGGTAGATTTTTTCCTCTTGATACAGGTAGCAGGCACTGGCGACGAACTGCAAGGCATCAAAAGAGGCATAATGGAGATAAGCGATGCCATCGTTGTCAACAAATGCGATGGCGACAACGTTAAGCGTTGCGAGATGGCTGCACAGCATTTCCGCAATGCTCTGCACTTCTTCCCAAAGCCAGAGAGCGGTTGGTTGCCCAAGGTCTTGACCTATTCGGGCTTCTATGCGCTGGGCATAAAAGAGATATGGGATATGGTTTATGAGTATTTCGATTTCGTAAAGCAGAACGGCTACTTCAACTATCGTCGTCAACAGCAGAATGCCTATTGGATGCGCGAGACGATAAACAATGCCCTTCTGAGCCATTTCTGGGATAATACCGACATCATTGCTGCTACGAAAGCAATGGAAAAGCGGGTGCAATTGGGCGAAAAAACCAGTTTTATGGGAGCGCAGGAACTGCTCAAAGCTTACTTTAACAACTAAAAATAGCCATGAAACAGGCCACGATTTCCTCGCCCAGTAATGCGCAACAGGAAGCAATCAGCAAGATGAACGTAGGTGATTTGCTGCGCAAACTGCTACCCTATGTCATGCCATACCGCTGGCTTCTCATCGCTACGCTCACGCTTACACTCATCGGTTCGCTCATGGCACAGGTCAATGCCGTAGTGCTTGACCGTGCAGTGGATGCCATCAACGACCTGCAACATACGGAGGGAGGCTTTCAGTGGAGCCAGGCTGCACGCCTGTTGGTTACAATAAGTGCCATACTTCTTGGCAAAGAGATATTCTCTGCCATAGTGACTTTCGGGCAACGGTTGTTTGGTGAGAACATACGCATCAACGTAAGTCGCGACATGTCACTAAAGATTGTTGACCGCATACTCACCTATCGCATGGCATTCTTCAGCGCCGACGACAACGAACCTGGCAAACTACAGACAAGGATAGACCGCGGTACGATGTCGCTTTCTAACATCGTGAAGAACTTTTTCGTTGATATCCTACCGCTTTTCACCAGTGCTGTAATGGCATTGATACTGATGTTTGCAGCCAATGTATATGTAGGACTGGTGGCATTGTTCATCGTACCCATTTACTTCATTATCACAGTGCGTCAAGGTACGCGCATGAAAGGCGGGCGAAGGCTTATCTTTCGCACTCATCAGGTGCTCAACCATGGCATCATGAATATAATAGAGAGCATCGGAGTGATTAAGTCTTTCAACCGTGAGGAGGTGGAAGCGAAGAAGCAAGAGGCACTGCAGCAATCGTCAACGGAGCAGCAAAAGAACACACGTAAACTCAGTTTCTACTTCGAAGGCATAAAGACCTTCGTGGAACAGATAGGCACCGTGCTCATAATCATACTCACAGCCTACCTCGTTCTGATTGACTATCCTGGCATGTCGATAGGCAAGATTATGTATCATGTCATGCTTTTCAGCAATGTCAGTGCACCTATCCGACAGCTTCACCGCATCTACGATGACCTCAACGATGCGCTTATCTATGCCGAAGGCTTCTTCGGAATACTCGATGCAAAGCAGGAAATAGAGGAAAGTGGTAAATACAAACCACAAGAAAACAACAGCGCAACAGACTATGGTTTCACGCTACGCGACGTTGATTTCACCTATCCCAACGGCACTCATGCCATTCATGACCTGTCTCTCGACATCAAGCCTGGCAAGGTGACTGCACTTGTCGGACTGAGTGGAGCCGGGAAAAGCACCATTGTCAACCTGCTTGACAAGTTTTATTCGCCTGACAGCGGTACGATAGAGCTTGGAGGAGTGTCACTAAACGAATGGGACACCCACGCACTGCGTGACCAAATAGGACTTGTATTGCAGAAGAACCACATCTTCAGTGGCAGCATTGAAGACAACATACGCTATGGCAAGCCCACTGCTACAATAGAAGAAGTGTATGCGGCAGCACGCAAGGCATATATATATGACCAAGTGATTGCCCTGCCAGAGGGTTTCAAAAGCGATGCGCTGCAACTGAGCGGAGGTCAGCAGCAGCGCATTGCGATAGCGAGAATGTTTCTTAAGAACCCTCCTATCATATTTCTTGACGAGCCTACGGCAAGCCTTGATGCAATAGCAACGGAACAAATCAAGAATTCCATTGATGCCATAAAGAAAGACCGCACCGTGGTTATCATAAGCCACAACATCGGACAAATCATCGACAGCGACGAGATTTACGTTCTTGACCACGGCACTGTAGTGCAGCATGGCACGCCAGATGAGGTATATACGCAAGGCGGTCTTTACAAAGACATATTCGATGCTTCTGCCCGAAGCATGAATGCTGACATGATAGCACGCACCGTGCATGCTGACACATCATCAGCTTCGTGACACCTCCGACAGTCCCATGTTTATCAATATCATTATTACCACCCATACCAAGGCGGTGAGTATCGTCGGGACAAGAAACAAACTGGAGCCTATGGCAGCCAAAGGACTGTCCCATAAGCCATGAAGCGCCACGGGAATGATAAACAACCTGAGGAATTTCCTATTGCCAAAGATGCCTAATGACAATCCTCCTGCCGACCTTGCTGCGATTACCAATGCTGCACCAGATATCGCAGCCCACGTCACATGACCACCAGGAGTGAGGAAACCGCGCAGGAATATAGCCCCCATCATTGTCTCCCAACCATTTTCAAGAAGCAGTTGCATGGCGTAACCTGATGATTCAAAAGCAGCAAAACCAGCCCCAACGGCTGCGCCTATCAGCATGGCACTGAGTATGCGAAGATGCCCTAAGCGGCGCAGGAATACGTAAACGATTATGGCTTTGCCCGTTTCCTCCACAAGCCCAGTGATGAATGCCCCGATAAAATCCAGGTCGTGAATACCGACAAAGGAGTAGATTGTCAGCGTAGCAACAAGCGATGCGCACCCTCCTACCAAGAAAGTCTTTATCACTTCATACACACTGATATTGCGCCAGGCATTCAGTTCGAGGAATAACACCATCGTAGCGAGTGGTACGGTGAACGACCCTACGACGATTAAGCCAGGCAAAGTGTTGACATTCTGAAACACAACGCAACACACCCACAACAGTGTGAAAGCCATAACAAACGCAAAGAACACCCTGCTATAAAGCCATGGATGCGGCCAATCGCGCGACACCAGTCCAGAGGCCGGTGTCGTCCGTGCCGTACCGCAGATGAAAATCTCCTCAGCTTCAGCAGTAGTATGATGCTTCATCACGTCAGTAAACAGCACACGCCAGTTGAGATCGGCTGGTTTATCATTGCCAACGTAGTCGTTGATGTGGTCAACCCACGATGCGCCATGCCGTCCTTTGTCTTCAGACTGATGCCGATGACCAGCACCAGGGTTGGCGGCATAGTCATCATCAGTACCATAGGGATTGTATCCCGTGTGTGTATTATTCATTTACCGTTTACGAATTCGTCAAGTTCCGATTGCGAAGGAGAGTTGAGAAGTTTTCCCTTCTGCCAGTTAATGTCAGGGTATGCAGCCTTGAAGTCTTTCTCTGCCTTATCAATATTACTGCCGCCGGAAGTGGCAAAGAATATCACCGTCTTGCCTTTCAGATTGTGACTTTCGATGAAAGTGTTGATAATCGTAGGCGCAGTGTACCACCATACGGGGAAGCCTATGTAGATAACATCATACTCTGCAATCTTGTCGCACTTCTGCTTGATAGCCGGACGCGACTTCTTATCTGCCATCTCAACCGACGAACGGCTCTGCTTGTCGTGCCAATCAAGGTCGGCATCGGTGTACTTCTGAGCCGGCTCTATTTCAAACAGGTCTGCACCAGCCGTCTTTGCCAGCTTTTCTGCCACGGCTTTTGTCGTGCCAGTGGCCGAGAAATAGGTTACGAGTGTTTTCATATTCTTCTTCTCCTCCTTTTGTTTCTGTGCCTGCACACAACTGGCAAGGCCGAGTATGCAGAGCATGGTTATTAGCATTTTTCTCATAAATCTTTCCTTTTGTGTTAATGTTTTTACCTTCGTTTGATACGGCAAAGTTACAAATAATATTTGAAAAACTTGCTAATCTCACGACTTTTTATTACTTTTGCAGTTAGAATACGTCATTAACGATACCCATTACATTAAACAAGAACACTATAATATGACAATCAGATACATACTTTCTGCAATCCTGCTTGGAAGCACCATCACCGCAAGCGCTCAGAGTTTCACTGCGAAAGACAAGGAATTTGAGTGCAGTCAGATGATATTCCGCTCACCTGCCACGATAACCGTAGCGCTGCGCAACACTTCCACACAACCTGCCGCGATAAAATACGTTGACACTGGCTGTGGATGCTCAAAGGCTTCATACACCGCAGGCGAGATAAATCCCGGACAGGATGCGCAGGTAAACATAGAGTTTGACTGCAAGCAACTGGGGCATTTCGACCGCATCGTCAGGGTATATGACACCATGAGCGAACATCCGGCAGAGTTTGAGGTGCGCGGACAGGTTGTGATGACAATAGAGAACTACACCGGCAACTACCCCTTCAAGTTCGGTCAACTGCTTACTAACGTTGAAGACATCGACTTTGACGACGTGCAGAAAGGACAGAAGCGCACTCAGGAGATACACATCATGAACCCTACGGGGCAGAACGTGGAGCCAATGATGCTCCGTCTGCCTTCATATCTGAAGGCAGAGATGCAGCCAAAAGTCCTTGGTCCGAAGCAGAAAGGCACGATGCTGCTGACGCTTGACTCACGCGAAGTGCATGACTACGGACTGACCCAGCAAACCATCTACCTTGCGAAGAACGGTCTTGACAAAGTAAACAAAGACAAGGAGCTGACCGTTTCCACCGTTATCCTGCCGCCTACGGTTGCCCAGGATGACTTGAAACGCCGCTATGCGCCGAAACTTGTGATGTCGGCGAAGTCATTAAATATGACTGAACTGCAGAAGAAGTCGAAGGCCAAGGACGAGATAACGATAAGCAACGAGGGCAAATCGACGCTCGAAATATCGAAGCTGCAACTCTTCACTCCTGGTCTGCAGGTGCAACTCGGTCAGCAACGCCTTGAGCCTGGCGAGCAAACGAAACTGAAGGTCACCGCCATCGGCAAGGAATTGAAAAAGGTGCGCACCCGACCGCGCATACTCATGATTACCAACGACCCAAACAACCAAAAGGTAGTAATCGACATAAGGAAATAACCCCAAGAGTAAAAGCTATCTGATCACCTCGTAATCGGATAGCTTTTACAGTATAATCGCTATGCTTTTACAGCGTAATATGATAGCTTTTACAGCGTAAAGGCTATGCGATTACAACGTCACATGTAAACCATTGATAACTCGTAAGTTAGAAAAAAGATAAAACACCATATATAACAACCGAAGAAATGGGAAAAGGAAAGCTGGCGAAGTTCGCCGACATGGAGAGATATGAGAATGTATTTCAATATCCATACAGCGTAGTGAGCGACGTACCCTTCGAGATGCGTGGCCACTGGCGTGAGCAATATTTCAATAATGACAACCCCATCGTGCTCGAACTGGGATGCGGCCGCGGCGAGTATGCCGTAGGATTGGCGGAGCGTTACCCCGACAAGAATTTCATAGGTGTTGACATCAAGGGCGCGCGTATGTGGACAGGTGCTACCGATGCGCTTGCGAAAAGTCTGAAGAACGTGGCTTTCCTGCGCACTAACATCGAGATTATCGACCGCTTCTTCGCCCCTGGCGAGGTGCAGGAGATATGGCTTACCTTCTCTGACCCACAGATGAAGAATCCTCGCAAGCGACTGACATCCACTTATTTCATGGAGCGTTACCGCCGTTTTCTTGTGGATGGCGGACTGATTCATCTGAAGACGGATTCCAATTTCCTCTTTACCTATACAGACTATATGGTCAATGAGAACCATCTGCCCGTCACGTGCCGCACTACTAATCTCTATAGCGAACCCGCTGACAGTGCCTTCGCCGAGGCTGCCGCCATACAGACTTACTATGAGGGAATGTGGCGCGAGCGCGGCATCGACATAAAGTATCTGGAGTTTTCTTTGCCCCATGAGGGTATTCTCGTTGAGCCTGACGTAGAGATAGAAATGGACTCCTATCGTTCCTATCACCGCGACAAGCGTTCTACGAAGGACACAGCGAAGTAAATTTTCTCTGTCAAGGACAGAACGGATAATATAATGCGGAGCAAATCCGTGTAATCTGTATAATGACGGATAATACAATGCGGAGCGAATCCGTGCAATCCGTGTAATCCGTGGTAAAAAATAATCTAAAAATCAATGTTATGCACGACAGCAATTACAGTCTCCCGACGGAGTTCGTGGAATACACACAGAGCCTTTTCGGCTGTGAGCGATGGCAGCACTACGTTGATGCTTTCAGTCAGGAAGCGCCGGCGAGCATCCGGCTCAATCCGCTCAAGGCGCATGACATCTGCACATTGAACTTTGGCAAGGCTACTACCGAACCCGTGCCGTGGTGCCGTTCGGGATACTACCTCAGCGAGCGTCCCGACTTCACGCTCGACCCTCTGTTACATGCCGGAGCCTACTACGTGCAGGAGGCATCGTCAATGTTTCTCGACGAGGTGGTACGTCAGCTGATGCCCGAGCTGCCACAGGATGGTGGCGTGGCTCTCGATTTGTGTGCTTCGCCTGGCGGTAAATCCACGTTGCTGAGGGCTGCACTGCCCGAGGGCTGCACTCTCTACAGCAATGAGCCTGACCACAAGCGTGCCAACATTCTGATGGAGAACCTGCAGAAGCAGGGTTTTCCGCGCGTAATAGTGACTAACAACTACGCAAAGGATTACGCACGCTCCGGACTTGTCTTTGATTTCGTGCTGTGCGATGTGCCTTGCTCCGGCGAGGGTATGTTTCGCAAGGATGTTGGTGCTATTGGCGAATGGAGCCTGCAGAACGTAATGAAGTGTCAGGCATTGCAGCGCAGCATCGTGGAGGACATCTGGCCTCAGCTGAAGCCTGGTGGCATTATGGTTTACAGCACGTGTACCTTCAACACTCGTGAGAATGAGGAGAACGTGCGTTGGATTATAGAGCAACTCGGTGCAGACATCGTCAAGATTGACACTGCTGCCGACTGGGGCATCACGGGGTCGCTGCTTGCCGGATGGCATGAGCAGGTCTATCGTTTCATCCCAGGCACTACTAAGGGTGAGGGACTGTTTATGGCGGTCTTGCGCAAGGCTGCCGATGCGGAGTTCCATGTCGGCAAGAAGACTAAGAAAAGTCAGTCTGCTGACTCTGGCTTACGCATACTCCACTCATCCACGGGCTGTATCGAGGGCACACGTAAGGGCAAGGATATAATTCCTGCCCATGCCGAGGCTCTCTCGGTAACACTTGAGGCGGATAAGTATCCGCGCGCAGAACTGACACGTGACGATGCCCTGCGCTACCTGCGCCGCGAGACTATCACTCTGCCTGCCGACACGCCGCGCGGCTACATCGTGGTCACGTATCACGATATGCCTCTCGGTTTCGTCAAGAACATCGGCAACCGCGCCAACAACCTCTATCCGCAGGAGTGGCGTATTCGTAAGAATTTTAATATCTAATCTACGCATGATAAATATACGAAAACTTGAGGCCGAACTATGGGAGTCGGCAGACCTTTTGAGACAAGGCAGTAAACTGACAAGCAGCCAGTATTGCATGCCTGTGCTGGCATTGCTATTCTTGCGCTATGCCTACAGCCGCTACAAGATGGTAGAGGCTGAGATATTACAAAACCGCCCTAGCCGTGGTGGGCGTGTAATGCCTGTGGAACCCAGCGATTTCGCAGCCAAGAGCGCATTGTATCTGCCACGTGAGGCACAGTTCGACTATCTTGTGAACTTGCCTGATAATATCGTGGCAGCAGGCCTGAAGACCAAGGATGGACAGGCCATCAATTCGTTGGGCGAAGCCGTCAACAACGCCATGCAACTGGTAGAAGACCAGAGCGAACAGTTGACAGGCGTGCTACCCAAGACCTACACGATGTTCGCTGATGACCTGCTGCGCGAACTGCTTCGCATCTTCAACAATAAGACCATCGACGAGGTGGGTGGCGACATCATCGGCCGCATCTACGAATACTTCCTTTCCAAGTTTGCCAAGGCGGTCGCCTCTGACGATGGCGTGTTCTTTACGCCTAAGTCGCTCGTAAAAATGCTTGTTAATGTACTGGAGCCCACGCAAGGCATCATGTTGGATCCAGCCTGTGGTAGTGGTGGTATGTTTGTGCAGACTGGTGACTTCGTGAATCAGGCAGGACTCAAGGCTTTCGATGAGCGAGAGCAAAGCGAACTCGTTTGCTCTGCCGAGCGTAGAAAGGCTCGAACGCAGTTCAATGCCAATACTCAAATGACCTTCTACGGACAGGAGAAGGTGGAGTATAACGCTCAGCTTTGTCTGATGAACATGGCTGTTCATGGGCTTAATGGTCGTATCATCAGTGGTGACGAAGCCAACTCCTTCTACCATGATGCCCACAACCTGGCTGGCAAGTGCGACTATGTAATGGCCAATCCGCCATTCAATGTTGATAAGGTGAAAGCAGAGTCCGCCTCTGCTGCTGGTCGTTTGCCTTTCGGCTTGCCAGGCGTGAATCAGAAAACGAAAGAGATTGGTAATGCTAACTATCTTTGGATTAGCTATTTCTATGCCTACTTGAACGAACACGGTCGTGCAGGATTCGTAATGGCAAGTTCTGCTACGGATAGTGCCAACAAAGACCGCGACATCCGTGAGAAACTGGTGCGCACAGGTGATGTGGATGTAATGGTAAGCGTAGGCAATAACTTCTTCTATACGCTCTCACTTCCTTGTTCACTGTGGTTCTTCGACAAGAACAAAAATACCGACATACGCGACAAAGTGCTCTTCATTGACGCCCGCAATTACTATACCGTTGTTGACCGCACCCTCAATGAATGGACTGAGTGGCAGCTGCGTAACCTGCAGGCCATCGTGCATCTGTACCGTGGTGAGAAAGAGAAGTATCAACAGTTGCTCTCTGATTATAAGGCAGTTCTTGGTGATACAACAGTAGCATCAGCCCAAGAAGCCCTTGACAAGCAAAAGGCTGCAGCAAAGGAGGCTATCGCCAATGCACAGCGCAAAGAAAAGAAACGCATCGAGGCTGAACAGAATGCCCTCATAGCCGAACTGGAGGACACACTTGAAACAGCTCGCCAATTTGAATGGCTAACGGAGAAATTCGGCGACGGCGAATACAAGGATG
>CAMNCV010000122.1 GCA_946534585.1 uncultured Prevotellaceae bacterium | reverse complement strand
CAGTTCCTGTTCGGTGATGCCGCAGATGTCGTAATAGTTATAGTCAAGGGATATATCCTCAAGGTTGTTGAGGTCGCTGAACACGCTGACCTTGCCGAACTTCGTCACGCCCGTCAGCATAGCAAACTTTATGCAGCCGTCCATGGACTTCAAAGCACCATAGAAGCCTTTCAGCGTGCCGCGATACTCGTCCTGTAACTCCTTGTTGCCAATAGCCTGCAACATCGGCTTGTCATACTCATCAACGAGGATGACAACGCGTTGACCAGTCTTTTCGTAAGCACGCTGTATTATGCCCTGAAAACGCAGTCCGAGACTTGTCTCGGATTCCTGCCTGCCATACTTCGCCTCTTCCTTCACGAGGAAGTCATTGAGTAGGTTCTCCAACTTCTCCTTGCTGTCATACTTCTCCGTATTCAAGTCAAGGTGCATCACAGGATGTTCTACCCAGTCCCAATCTTCCTTCTGGTCTATCGCCAAGCCCTTGAACAGCTCACGCTTACCTTGAAACAGGGCCTTGATAGTAGAGATAAGTAGCGACTTGCCGAAGCGGCGCGGACGGGAAAGGAAGTAATAACGTCCCTCAGAGGCGAGGCGATAAACATGCTCCGTCTTGTCTATGTAGAGATAGCCGTCCTTACGGAGGCTCTCAAAGTTTTGTATGCCGATAGGAAGTTTCATATCTTTGTCGTTTAGAGATTTGGGGCGTTGGTCGTTTGGTCATTTAGGAATATCAGGCATTAAACTCTCATCCTTTATCCTTTATCCTTCATCCATTTGCAAAGTTACACTTTTTCTGTGAAACAACGGTGTTTTCCCTCACAAAAAAACTTAAATACATGAAAAAAAGCGGTGCTATGAATGAGAACTCATCCCAACCATATCCTGTTACATATTGTTTCCTTCAAGACCTAATCATTATAAGGAACAAGTAGGTGTGCATAATTATTTTTATAACTTCGCAGAAAAAGAAAGAAAAGCACGCAAAAACATTGACAATATAAAAAAAATTCGTAACTTTGCACTCACAATGAAGAAATGGACTATAGAAGACTCTAAGGAGTTGTATAACATCAGCGGATGGGGAACAAGTTATTTCTCCATCAACGACAAAGGCAACATCTGCGTGTCGCCGCTGAAGGACGGTGCTACCGCCGACCTCAGGGAAATCATTGACGAACTGCAGCTGCGCGACATACCGACACCGGTGCTGCTGCGTTTCCCTGACATTCTCGACAACCGCATCGAGAAGACATCGTCGTGCTTCAAAAAAGCCGCCGAAGAGTACGGTTACAAGGGCGAGAGTTTCGTTATCTACCCAATCAAGGTAAACCAAATGCAACCGGTGGTAGAAGAGATTATATCTCACGGGCGCAAATTCAACCTCGGACTGGAAGCCGGCTCGAAGCCAGAACTGCATGCCGTGATAGCGGCGGCCTGCCAGAGCGACTCTCTTATCATCTGCAACGGATATAAAGACCATGCATATATCGAACTTGCCCTTCTGGCACAGAAGATGGGCAAGCGCATCTTCATCGTCATAGAGAAGATGAATGAGATAGATATCGTTGCCAAGGCTGCGAAGAAACTCGGTGTGATGCCCAATCTTGGCATACGCATCAAACTCGCTTCCAGCGGTTCGGGCAAGTGGGAAGAGAGTGGGGGCGACGCTTCAAAGTTCGGTCTTACCGCATCAGAACTACTCGGAGCACTTACACAGCTTGACGACCTTGGCATGCACGACTGCGTGAAACTAATCCACTTCCACATCGGTTCGCAGATTACGAAGATACGCAAGATACAGGTGGCACTGCGCGAGGCGGCACAGTTCTATATCAACCTTAGGAAGATGGGCTATGGCGTAGAATACATAGACTGCGGCGGCGGACTGGGTGTTGACTACGACGGAACGCGCTCAAGCAACTCGGAGTCGTCAGTAAACTACAGCATTCAGGAGTATGTCAACGACTGCGTATATACCTTTGTCGATGCAGCCGACAAGAACGAACTGCCCCACCCCAACCTTATTACAGAAAGCGGACGCTCACTGTCGGCCCATCACTCAGTGCTGGTGATTGACGTACTCGAAACGGCCTCGCTGCCAGTAATGCCTGAGGAGTTTGAGGCCAAGGAAGAAGACCACCAGCTGGTGCGCGACCTCTATGATATATGGTGTAAGATTGACGCACGCTCGCTGCTTGAAGACTGGCACGATGCCGAAGAGATACGCGAGCAGGCCTTAAACCTTTTCTCTATGGGCATGGTGGATTTGAAGACCCGTGCCGAGATTGAGTCAATGTACTGGAGCGTATGCCGCGAGGTGGTTGCACTGACAAAGCAGATGAAACACGTGCCAGAGGAGTTGCGCAACGTAGGCAAGATGCTTGCCGACAAGTATTTCTGTAATTTCTCGCTATTCCAGTCGCTTACCGATGTATGGGCTATTGACCAGATATTCCCCATCGTTCCTCTTCAGAGGCTTGACGAACGTCCCACACGCCATGCCACGTTGCAGGACATCACCTGCGACAGCGACGGCAAGATTTCACAGTATGTGGCAGAGGGGCGCATCACGTCAACGCTGCCCGTGCATCCGTTGAAAAAAGGTGAGCCATATTATCTGGGCGTTTTCCTCGTCGGAGCATATCAGGAAATACTCGGCGACCTGCACAATCTCTTCGGCGATACAAACGCCGTGCATATCTCAATGAAAGACGGTCACTACCACATAGACCAGATAATCGACGGTGAGACGGTGGAAGATGTATTGGAATATGCTCAGTATGAGGCCAAGAAACTCGTCAGGAAACTTGAGACGTGGGTAACGAAGAGCGTGAAGAATGGAGAACTTACACTTGAGGAGGGCAAGGAATTCCTCTCCAACTACCGCTCGGGGCTATATGGATATACATACCTGGAATAATTCACCTCACGACACTGCGAGGCTGAAGATTTAAAAAACAAACACACGAATATATACAATCATGCAAGAAACAAGACAAAACCGCATAAGCAGACTGCTACAGAAGGAACTCAGTCTGATATTTCAGTCACAGACACGACAGATGCACGGCGTAATGGTCAGCGTGACACGCGTGAAGGTGTCGCCAGACCTCAGCATCTGCACGGCATATCTCAGCATCTTCCCATCAGAGCGAGGCGAGGAACTGCTGGGCAATATCAACAAAAACGCATCAACGATACGCTATGACCTCGGACAGCGCGTGCGCAACCAGTTGCGCATAATCCCAGAACTGCGCTTCTTTATTGACGACTCGCTCGACTATCTTGAACGCATTGACGAACTGCTGAAGGGATGAATACTGCACTGTACATAGCCCGTCGCTACCTCTTCTCGAAGAAGAGTACCAACGTCATCAACGTCATCTCTGCCATTTCCGTCACCGGTGTCATGGTGGCTACTATGGCCATGGTGGTGGTGATGAGCGTGTTTAATGGTTTCAGTGACCTCGTGGCCACGTTTTTTACGGCTTTCGACCCACAGATAGAGGTAGTGCCAACGCAGGGCAAAGCCTGTGCTGCCGACGACCCCGTGATTGAGAAAATCAAGCACATGGACATCGTAGAAGTAAGCAGTGAGTGTATCGAAGACCAAGCCTTGGCTATCTACAGCGACCAGCAGGCCATGGTCCACATAAAGGGTGTGGATGAGAACTTCGAGAAACTGACACACATACGCGACATCTGCTATGGCGACGGAGTTTTTGACTTGCAAGCCGCCGACCTCGAATACGGCACCCCTGGCATACGACTGGCACAGCAACTGGGTATGCCGGCGCGCTATCCGGGCTATCTGTATGTATATGCTCCCAATCGCGAGGGGCAGCTCGACATGATGAATCCCATGGATGGCTTCGTCACTGACTCGCTAATCTCGCCAGGTGTAGTGTTTGCAGTGCAACAGGGTAAGTATGACAAGGACTACATACTGACGAGCATAGACTTTGCCCGCAGGCTCTTTCAGCGCAAGGGCGAGATTTCAAAACTGGAGTTGAAGATGAAGCCGGGCATTGATATCGCAACGGCAAAGCAGGCCATAAAGCAGGTAGCCGGCGAGCGTTTCCGCGTGCTCGACCGCTACGAGCAGCAGGCAGAGACCTTTAATATCATGAAGATTGAGAAACTCATAGCTTACATCTTCCTCACCTTCATACTCGTAGTGGCTTGCTTCAACATCATTGGTTCGCTGTCAATGCTTATCATTGACAAGCAGAAGGATGTGCAGACGCTCCGTGCGCTCGGCGCACGCAACTCGCTCATCAAGCGTATCTTCATCCTTGAGGGGTGGATGATAAGTATTGTTGGCGCTGCAGTGGGCGTAGGTCTGGGATTGTTGCTTTGCCTGTTGCAGCAGCAATACGGTCTTGTAAGTCTCGGACAGTCAAGCGGGGCTTTCGTTGTTGATGCCTATCCCGTGAGCGTACACTACACCGACGTGATACTGATATTCCTCACTGTCGTAGCCGTTGGCTTCCTTGCAGTGCTCTATCCCGTAAGGTATGCCATGCGCAAGACTGCGTAACGATTCTGACAAAAATTCTTGATTGCACAGCAAAAGCTATCTGATTACCATGTAAAAGCAATGCGATTACATGGTAATCAGATAGAGATTATAAGGTAATCAGATAGAGATTACAAAGTAATAGCATTGCGATTACGCAATGCTATTATTCTTCTATGCAAATGAGTGTCTGAAGCCGTCTTAATCAGGCTTCAGGATATGCTGCAGAATTTGCTTCTTTATTTACCGAAAAAGCCATTGTCGGCCTGTTTCTCCGCGCTGACATGAGTGGCAGACGCTGCACCAACGGCTGCCGGCAGCCATACGTCCATGCCGCCCTGCTGTCCGCGATGATCCCATGCGTAATACGGAATGAGAGTAAGTCTTGCGTCTGCGGTCTTGAGTTTGCCATCGGAGCCTATGCTGAGTGTCTGTGCTTCTGTAGTGATGCTCTGCACGTTATGCCCCTTCACGATTTCTATTTCCTTGCCCATGCTGAGCACCGGATGCTGGTTGAGCAGATAGGTACTTACGTCTTCTGCATTGTCTGGCCATTCTGCGCAATACACTAACGGACCACGCTCTACTGCAAGGCGTTCACGGTCGTCTATTACCTTATCATTGGCTTTGACCAGTCGTGGCTCCATGTCGAAGTGAATTTCAACCACATCGCCCTTCTTCCACTTACGATTGATTACGGCATAACCATTATGTAGGGTGACGGACTTACTGTCACTGTTGAGTATCTCATTGCCGTTGACCTTGATGCAATAGTCGAGTTTCTTACCATCAACAAACTGATACAGGTCGCTTGGTACTACCTCGCCGCGTACCCAACCCGGTATGCGCACGCAGAGGTTAAACTCTCCCCCACCCTTGGCTATGCTTATCTTCACATCGCCATTGGCAGGATATGCCGTCTCCTGCTTCAGTGTTATGTTCTTTCCAGCTATGCGCATATCTGCGGTGTTGCCCATGAAGAGGTTCACGTAAAGGTCGTTGCCACGTGTGGCATAGACATAACCTGGCACAGAGGGGATGAAACGGCAGATGTTTGATGGGCAGCAGGCACATCCGAACCATGGCTGGCGGGCATACTTGGCCTCCTCGCGGCAAGAGAGCGGATTGGGATAGAAAAATCCGTCGCCTTCGATAGAGATGCCAGAGATGAGCGCATTGTAGAGGGTACGCTCCAGTACATCGTAGTATTTCGACTCACCATGAAGCAGGAACAGACGGTAGTTGGTATATACATTGCCTATCTGCGCACAGGTCTCGCAGTATGCCGAGGCATTGGGCAACTCATAGTTACTACCGAACGCCTCGCCAGAATGACGCGCACCCACGCCACCGGTTATGTAGTATTTCTTCTCTACAATATTCTGCCATATCTTGTCGATAGCCTTGATGTAAGCAGAGTCGCCGGTAAGCGCAGCCACATCTGCCATGCCACTGTACATGTATTCAGCACGCACGGCATGACCTACGGCCTCGTCCTGCTCTATGACTGGTTTGTGAGCCTGTGAGTAGGCATCCTTGCGGTGGGTCTTACCACGCATATCAAGGAAGAACTTAGCCTGGTCAAGGTATTTCTTGTTGCCAGTGACAAGATATAGTTTACACAGTCCCATCTCAGCTATCTGATGCCCGGGCACAAGCTGCAACTGGTCTTGGCGTGGTCCGATTTCGCGACATACACAGTCTGCATACTTTATGCCTATGTCAAGCAGTGTGCGCTTGCCTGTAGCCTGATAGTGAGCACAGGCAGCTTCGAGCAAGTGGCCGAGATTATAGAATTCATGACTGAGTTCCTCCACCTTAACCCAGCGCTTAGGTCCTGCCCATGAATGGGGTTTGGATGGCGACTTGGTGCGTGCAGTGTATAGGTAGCCGTCAGGCTCCTGTCCGCTTGCTATGACGGCTATGACGCTGTCTACATATTTGTCAAGCCTGCGACCTTTGTATGTAGCATTAGGATAGGTCTGCAGGAGGTAACTTGCTCCCTCAATAGTTTTATATGGGTCGGTGTCATCAAACGAGAATGTCCAGGCTGTGTCAGGAAATTCCTGCGTAGGATCAGCCAAATGCTTGGCTGCATTTGAAAAGTTTGTGTAGCGTCCTGTCTCTTCACATTTGCTGAATGCCAGTGGTATGGTAACATCTCGGCTTGCATTCAAGCGCGGACTCCAGAAGGAATCGCTGAGCTTCACCTGTGTGAAAGCAACTGGACTGATGGGATACTGTGCCACTGCCGGAGCAGAGAGACAAAGAACAAGGGCAGCAATGCTACACCTTATTATATTAAACGGGTTAGAGATAATGTGGTACATAGTTGACTACATAGTTTAATTTGTATTTTGATGTTTTATTTATTACCTTTGCATTCGGAAATGGTTTATACGAGGTTTCCTCCTGTGTCAAACGACGGTCAGGGTGTAGATATAGACTACAACGGCTGGCATAGCCATGAGCGAAGAATCGAAACGGTCGAGCATACCGCCATGGCCAGGCAAGATGGTGCCGCTGTCTTTTATTCCCAACGTGCGTTTGAACAGGCTCTCTACAAGGTCGCCCAGAGTACCGAAGACTACGACCGTAAGACCAAGACCGAGCCATCCTGTTAGAGACAGACCCGTTTCCATCGCACCGAGACACTCAAAAGCCATGCTATGGTCTGCCCATGAAATCAATGCGGCTACAAGAAGCACGAGTATGCCACCGCCTATACTCCCCTCCCACGACTTGGCAGGGCTGACACGCGGAAAGAGTTTGTGCTTTCCCAGCAACGAACCAACGCAGTAGGCTCCCGTATCGTTTGCCCAAAGGAAGATAAAGACGCTGACAGGCAGGAGCATATTGTATGTAGTAACGCCTGTCATGGTAGCACGAAACGCCAATACTGATATACACGACAATGGCAGGGCTATATACATCTGCGACATCATAGAGTAGGCCCAGTCACTGACGGGGTCTTCGCTTTGCGTGAACAGCCCGCTTATAAATAGGTATATTACAGTAATAAGGTAAGGGATGAACACCGATGACGGTGTCAGTTCACTGCAGAAACCGGTTACTGCTAAAAACAGGAATACTCCTGCTGCAGTACAGATGAAGCGGTTCACTTGTACATCGCCACGGTTGTTTACCAATCCGCAGAACTCCCATACGGTCATAGCCGTTATCAATGCAAACACCATCGTCATGGCAATAGGCTTCAGAAAGCATACCAATATGACGGCTACGAAAAGTACACCGGTTATAGTGCGTGTTATGAGTTGTTTCATTACTTTGTCGTTTGGTAGTTTTATGCCTCTGTGCTCTCTGTACTTGATACATCCTCTGTACTCTCAGTGCCAGATGTGTTATCTACGATTTCTGTGTCTTTGGTATTTGCCTCAATGATTTCCTGCGAACGGCTTACCCACGGGCGCTTACCGAATATCCTTTCCACATCGTCTGCAAAGATTACCTCGCGGGCTATGAGAAGCTCAGCCAAAGCATTGTGACCCTCCTTATGCTCCTCAAGTATCGCCTTGGCACGAGCATATTGGTCGTTTATCATCTTCAGCACTTCGGCATCTATAAGGCGATCGGTCTCAGCAGAATATGGCTTGACAAACGAATATTCGTTGTTGTCATAGTAACAGATATTTGGCAGCACATCGCTCATACCGTAATAGGCTATCATGCTCTGAGCCATCTTTGTGCTACGCTCAAGGTCATTCATCGCACCTGTAGAGATATGCCCTGTGAAGAGTTCCTCGGCTGCACGTCCGCCAAGCAATGAGCACATCTCGTCGAGCAACTGTTCTTTGGTCGTCAACTGGCGCTCCTCTGGCATATACCATGCTGCTCCCAATGCGTTGCCGCGCGGCACTATACTTACCTTGACAAGAGGATTGGCATGCTCACAGAACCACGAAATAGTCGCATGACCCGCCTCATGCAATGCTATGGCACGCTTCTCATCGGCTGTCATCACCTTTGTCTTCTTCTCCAGACCGCCTATGATACGGTCAACAGCATCAAGGAAGTCCTGCTTGCTTACGACTTTGTTATCATGACGGGCAGCTATGAGGGCTGCCTCATTGCAGACATTTGCAATATCCGCACCAGAGAATCCTGGTGTTTGACGCGCCAGCAAATCTATATCCAAGCTTTCATCTACCTTGATTGGTTTAAGATGAACCTGGAATATTTCCTTACGCTCTGTGAGGTCAGGCAAATCTACATGTATCTGACGATCGAAACGTCCTGCACGCAGCAATGCCTTATCAAGCATATCTACACGGTTCGTGGCAGCAAGAATGATGACTCCAGAGTTTGTGCCGAAACCATCCATCTCTGTCAATAATGCGTTGAGCGTATTCTCGCGCTCATCGTTTCCGCCAAATCCGGGGTTTTTGCTGCGTGCGCGACCCACTGCATCTATCTCATCAATAAAGATTATTGAAGGAGCCTTATCCTTTGCGCGACTGAATGTATCTCTCACACGACTTGCACCTACACCGACAAACATCTCTACGAAGTCAGAACCCGACATGGAGAAGAATGGCACACCAGCCTCACCCGCAACGGCTTTCGCAAGCAAGGTCTTACCTGTTCCTGGAGGTCCGACAAGCAATGCGCCCTTAGGTATCTTACCTCCGAGTTCAGTATATTTCTGAGGATTCTTCAGAAACTCCACGATTTCCTGTACTTCCTGCTTTGCGCCTATCTGACCAGCAACATCCTTGAATGTAACACCCATGTCGTTGCCTTTCTCATACATCTGAGCACGCGTACGACCTACACTGAAGATGCTTCCCATGCCGCCGCCACCGCCGCCACCGCCGAAGCGTCCCATGATGAAGAACCACAGGAAGAAGAAGAATGCCAACGGCGCAAGGCTCATAAGGAAATTCATAAAGCCATTGCGTGTTTCCACCTCGTAGGTCAGGTCTCCTTTGAACTTACCTGCTGTACGCTCCTGCTCAATGAACTGTTCAAGTTGCTCGATACTGCCATAAACTGTCTCAACACATGGGTCGGTCCCCGTCTGCTGCTGCGACTGATGGAAAACGTCGCGGATGTTGGCAGCATTGACATAGAGTCTGACCGTTGACTCCGACTTATTCACGGTAATGCGTTTAGCATAACCACGGTCAACGTATGCTTTGAAATTAGAGTATGAAGTCTGGTGTATGGTAGTCTGACCTATGGTCTGTCCGCCATCGGTAAAGAATATTATTGCCAGAGTAGCCAGAATAACTATGTATATCCAGCTCATGTTAAAGCGAGGCATCTTAGGCATGCCTCCGCCTGACATTGGTGGTGTGGGTGATGATGATGCCATCCAATCAGTTTTTATTTATGAATTATTTGTTATATATATGTTTTCAGATGAAGGTGACGAAAATATCGTCGCACACATTAAAGATATTATTGTCAGCATGATAAGCGTTATGGGCATTATTGATGCCCTTGCTGACGCTAATGAGTTGCTGACGCTATTGATGCCGTTGCTGACGCTAATGAGTTACTGACATGGGTATGGAACTCTGAACGCGCATTATGAATTATAGCTGCAAACTAATCCAAGTCTGGTATCTCCGTAGTCGGTGCATCCTCCCAAAGGGATTCGAGGCTATAAAAGTCGCGTGCATCAGGCAGGAATATATGAACCATTACATCTACGTAGTCCATTGCTACCCAGATGCAGTTCTCCATACCTGCTATGCGTACAGGCTTTTCTTTTAATTCCTTGCGCATGAATTCCTCTACGGAATCTGCTATGGCGGAAATCTGCGAAGGAGATGTTCCCTCACAGACTACGAAGGCTTTACATATCACGCCTTCCATGCCTTCCATGTCAATTATGTTAATTGAACGTCCTTTCTTTTCCTGTATGCCCTTGACTGCAGTGTCAACGAGTTTCTTTACATTTTCAGTCATTATATTTATGATTTGTTTCTGCTTTTTTATCTGTTTATTGTCAATATCTATGAATTACTACATTATTAACATCAAACTGTATTCAGTCTCTTCTGAAAATATCACGCGTATAGACTTTTTCTTCCACATCGTCAAGGCAAGCATCATAGCGGTTGGCTATGATGGCATCACTCTGCTGTTTGAACGCATTGATATCGTTAACTACTTTACTTCCGAAGAATGTGTCGCCATCTTTCAATGTCGGCTCGTATATTATCACCGTAGCTCCTTTCGCCTTTATGCGCTTCATAATACCCTGTATGGCAGACTGTCGGAAGTTGTCAGAGTTAGACTTCATAGTCAGACGAAAAACACCGATAACAGGTGTCTTCTCACTCATTCCTGCATCATACTGGTTATTGGTGAAATAATCATAGTAACCTGCCTTGCGCAAGACTGCATCTGCTATGTAATCCTTACGGGTGCGGTTACTTTCCACTATGGCCGTCATCATATTTTGCGGTACATCGCGATAGTTAGCCAACAGCTGTTTCGTATCTTTCGGCAAGCAGTAGCCACCATATCCGAACGAAGGATTATTATAATGCGTACCTATGCGCGGATCAAGACCTACGCCATTGATTATGGCTCGTGTGTCAAGGCCTTTCACTTCGGCATAGGTATCAAGTTCATTGAAGTAAGACACACGCAAGGCAAGGTATGTATTAGCAAAGAGTTTTACGGCCTCAGCCTCTTTCATCCCCATGAACAACGTGGGGATGTCTTTTTTTTCTGCACCCTCCTGAAGCAGTTCTGCAAACTTATGTGCAGCATCCTCCAGATGATTGCCGCTTATAGCCTTTATAGCATCATTTTCCTTACTGTGTGCCGCATCATTGATAAGTTTCGGATAACCCACGATAATTCGCGATGGGTAGAGGTTATCATACAGAGCTTTACTTTCACGCAGGAACTCTGGCGAGAACAACAGACGCAGTTTACATGAAGACTCCTTACCCTCTGCCTTGAATTTCTCGGCATACTTCACATAAAGAGAGCGTGTATATCCCACGGGAATTGTACTTTTAATGACCATCGTGGCTTTGCTGCCAGTACTGAGTACGAGGTCAATCACATCCTCAATGTTATGAGTATCGAAATAATTCGTGACAGGATCGTAGTTCGTTGGTGCAGCAATTATGACGAAGTCGGCATCCTTATACGCTGCAGCGCCATCAAGCGTAGCCGTGAGATTCAGGTCCTTTTCTGCAAAGAACTTCTCGATATATTCATCTTGTATAGGCGATATGCGCTTATTTATTTTCTCTACCTTCTCTGGTATTATGTCAACAGCCATCACCTCGTGATGTTGTGAGAGGAGAGTAGCCATGCTAAGTCCCACATATCCTGTTCCTGCTACTGCTATCTTCATATCAATTACTAATTCATAATTCACAATTCATGATTATCTATTTCCTATTCTGTCTCATCATGTTTCATGAATTATACATTATTATATTATTATTTTATCAAATTCGCTATTGTTGCAATCATTGTTGCAATCGACGCCGTCGAAGTTCCTATGGCGAGATACTGCGTCAGTTTCGTAGCATCACGCTGTGGTTTCGTCGGCACTATTATTTCGCAACCAGGCGTTGGCTTGTCTCCCTTTCCCATCTGGTTTACGGTGCCATTCATGTGGACGATATACGTATGGCTCTTTTTAGCATTAGAGCCAAATCCACCTGCCTGATTGACATAGTATTTTGCTCCTTCGCCTTTCTTATACAAGACGGTATTAGGATAAAGCACATCGCCGGAAATCTTTACCGTATTGATATACTGCGGTACGATGATGCGGTCGCCATCACGCAGTATCATATCAAAGTCAGACCCTGGATTAGCTATAGCTTTATCAAGTTGTATTCCGACATAATACTTGTCGCCAAAGTCAATCTTGCTCACATCTATGGAATCTCCCTTACCCCCCTGCATCTTAGTCATACGCATCACCTCATTCATGCGCAGGCGCTCTTCATCGGTAATCATACGCTCCAGTCGAGCACCCTTTACGTATGCCATGGTATTAGCACCACCAGCAGATTTTATTATATCAGACAAGCGTGTCTGTCGTTTACCCAAAGCATACACACCTGGGAAGTTTACCTCACCTTCAACCACTACATTCTGCTGTGTTTCATATCCTGGGCTACGGCGTACATACACCTCATCAAAGGGTTGCAACACGAAACCTGGCTCGCCATCAATCACGAAGCCTTCCTTCAATGCGAAGCTATACGTCTTTGCTATGATACTGTCTGCACTTACAGCCTTAGGGTCATAGATGCGTCGCGACACGTCAACCTTTACAGTAGAGGCAGTCTCTTTCAGTCCGCCAGCCTGCAGGATGAAGTCTTCCAGCGTCTCATTGTCAGCGTAGTGATACTCACCAGGATACATCACCTCGCCATGAATAGTCAGTGTACGCTCCACTTGCATCTCGCTCTTTGTAGGTATGAAGAGTACATCCTCATTCTGCAGAGGTATGTCAGGCGTAGTTCCTGCGATAATACCCTTTACATCCACGCTGATGACCTTAAGCGTGCGGTCACTGTTCATGCGGTGCATTACGGCACGGGTAGTAAATGCGTCCTCCGTGACACCTTCCGAAGCCTTGAGCAATGCACCTACCGTCGTGATATCGCCACCCAACTGATACATGCCAGGACGGAACACTGCACCCTTAATCTCTACCGTGTTCTCATAACGCTGCAGTATGGCATCCGCACTGACCACATCGCCGTCAGCCACCTTGAACGAAGACATATCAAACTCTCCCACGTTAAACACGGCAAGCTTGTTTCCGTTTTTTCTCGAAACGCGTATAGATTTCGTGTAAGCCTCGCTGGTAAATCCGCCAGCGTATTTAAGCAGAGAACTGACGCTCTCTGTCTTTTTCATTTCGTAATACATCGGGCGTTTCACATTACCGTCAATCTCTACCATACAGTCATAGGGTCCTACAACGATGACATCATTGTCTGCCAGACGTATATTGCCGGTGAGTTTGCCATTGAGGATATAGTCATACACATCGACAGTAGTAACGAGCCTGCCGCCCCGATACACCTTAATATTACGCAGTGTACCTATCTCACTCACTCCTCCAGCCATGTACAGAGCATGGAACACGCTTGCAAAGGCCGACAGCGTATATGTGCCTGGAGTGATAACCTCGCCCATCACGTTGATTGTGATGGTGCGTGTCTGTCCCAGCCCTGCCTTTATGCTGCTGCTACTATAGCGACTGCCCAGCGTACCGCGCAACTTTGCCTGCGCCTGACTCATAGTGAGGCCGCTGACGTTGATGGGGCCATAGCCACTGATGGTAATGTCGCCGTCAGGACTTACGGTATATACGTTTGAAGCCTGCGAAGCTCCATAGATGTCAACCTTTACGTTATCGCCAGGTCCCAGTACGTAGTTCTGCGGTGTAGCGATATTCATTGCCGGTTCAAAAGTCAGGTTGTTCTTATTGAATATATCACGACCGAACACGCGCTTTCCCCTAAACAGGCTTTCTTGCGTTTCCTGCATTTCTTCCTCGGTATCCTCATTTTCTTCGTCTTCAGTGATAAAGCCAAGGTCTTCCTCCTTCAACTCGTCCTTACGAGCCGTATATAGCGCATTGTTTTTCTTAGTCTTAGTCTCGTTGGCAACGTTGTCTTTCTCTTTTTTCGTCTGTGCCTTTGCATTGGCAGCGTTGCTTGTTCTCTTAGTAGTACGCGTAGAAAGCTCATTCTGCGCATTATTAGTGCGCATCACATTGTCGGCATCTGCCACAGCGGCATCAGCCTTAGCCGTAGCTCCTTGTTCGCTGATTTGTTTCTGATATTTCTTTCTGATACGTCGTATCTGGCTGATGTCAACGCCCTTCTGCATCAGTTTCGTTACAATCTGTGCCTGCGACACGCCAGCGGAGTGTTCCTTTATGATAAACTGCAACACCTGATCGTCATTCATACCTGACTGTGCGATGGCGCTCATTATGCCTGCTATACAAAAAAGGACTGTAAGGATGTATTTTTTCATTCTTGTTTTTTGATTCTTGTTTCTATATATTAACGCACACGATGCAGTTATATTGTGTGCGGACTATACTCTTGTTCTCAGTTTCGTTATAATCAGTGCCAGTGAGCCATATATTGCCACGAGTACCCACATAGCGTGATACTCCGTAGCGACATCGCCAAGCAGTGCTCCCATGCTGCTCATTCTGATAAAGCCACGAATGGCAAAGGTACAGGGAAAGAGGCACGATACCCCTTGCCACACGCCCGGTATGCTGCTCTGCGGCCAGCTGATGCCCGACATAAATAGCATGGGCAACGATGTGAACACCACCACGAGCATCACACTCTCGCGGTAGCGCACCAACGATGAGAAGCATACTGCGAAGAACACGCACGCCAACAGGTATGGAGTGAAGAACAGCAGTAAATCCAATCCGTGAACCATCGACACGAAACCGAATATGCGCGGTACTACCAAGGTAATCCATGCCAGCATCACGCTGAATACCATCAGGTAGGCAGTCGTCTGTCCGAGGAGCGTGGAAACGGCCTCGCCCCAGCTGTGCCAACCCTTGAGCGATGTAGGATAGGGGTTACGTAGCCTCTCCTCGCGCCTTGTTCCATTTATCATTCCCACCCCGAGCAGGAGTGCCTGTTGAATTATAAGCACCAGTACTCCTGGCAGTATGAAGTTGCCATAGCCACCAGTGGTATTGAAGAGCGGCACCTCATCGAAGTCAAGCGGGCGCGTGGCAATCTCGTCATCGCGCTTTGTGTGGTTGCCGAGCATCTTCTTCTGCACCTCCATGCCCATCTCGCTTGCCACGGCAGTGGCCGACTGCAGTATGGCTTTGTAGGCCAGCATATAGCTCATATCGCAGTAAATGCTGACATGGCTCTGCTCCAGTCGCCCAATGTTTTTGTCGAAGTCATGGGGGAAATACAGTATTCCGTATGCCTGCCCACGCCCTATCATATTCTGCGCCTCAGCCATGGAGAGTGCCCTGAGGGCTATTATGACGTCAGGCGAAGCATCGAACTTACGTGAAAACTCACGGCTCATGGCCGTATGCGAGTCATCAACAAGCACTACTGGCACCTCTCTTACCACCTCGTTGTTGTATATCCACGAATAAATCAGCGGATAGGCTATAGGCAAGAAGATGAAGAAGAGCAACACTCCCTCATCTTTAACTATAGCCTTGAGCTCATCTATTATATTGTCAAAATACTTGGTCAATTCAGTATATATATGATTTCTTAGTGCTTCTTCGCACGAAAAAATAGTGTTTGTCAGTCGATAGACTGGCGCACGCCTCCGATTTTTGAGTGCTTCTTCGCACGAAAAAATAGTGCTCGTCAGTCGATAGACTGGCGCACGCCTCCGATTTTTGAGTGCTTCTTCGCACGAGAAAATAGTGCTTGTCAGTCGATAGACTGGCGCACGCCTCCGATTTTTGAGTGCAAAGTTAACAAAAAACTTGTAATTCACAAAGGATTAAAGAAAAAATAACATTATGAGCAACGTTACGTCACTGTATTTTTTGAGTAATTGTGATATTTTCGTTACTTTTGAAAAAGCAAACCCAGCGATTTCCCATTCGATTGATTTTCAGCGAGATTTGTTTTATTGAAACCATTGTTTGTTTTATTGAAAGATTGTTTCAGCCGCATTTTTTTGAAAATCCAGTAAAATCTCCTATTTTTGCAATCAGAAAACCATTACGCTGTAATCGCTATCTGATTGCATCGTAATCAGTATGCGATTACCTCGTAATCTGATAGCGATTACGCCCTAATCAGGTACGGATTACAACACATGGTATAAACGGCTGATTTTCAAGCAATCTAAATCTTTTATAAAATCTCTGACAACTATGAAAAAACTAAAATCTCTATTCTTAATCATCATGCTGTCGATGCTTTGCTGCACCACGGCTGACGCACAGGGAATCTTCGGACAAATCAAGAAGGGACTGAATCAGGCTAAGAACAAAGGCCTCAGCGGTGCTGTTGGCGGAGTAATCAACTCTGCCGCAGATATGGTTGGTGCAGGCAAAGGTGGAAAGAAGCCCACGGGTTCAGGCAATGGTAATGGTAATGGCTCTGGTAATGGTAATGGCAGCGGCGACGGTGGCGGAGGCAAGAAGGACGAGGGGTCTGGTGAACATCCCGCTGGTGCCGGGACATGGCCTGCTGTTCCTGCGGTGGTGACAACAGCACAGGATTTCTGCTGGCTTTGCGTCACTCCGTCATACGACGGTGTGTTTGCCATCCCCGAGAGCGGCGGTACCTACAACAAGAAATGGCGTTTCTATAAGACCAAGGGCGGTGAACCCGTGACGGACAAGGTATGGATTACAGCCTCAGAGCCCCACTTCAATGGCGGTGTGTGCGCAGTCTGCGACCCTGCAACGAAGAAGTGGTTCATACTGAAGAAGGACGGTAACACCATCGCACTGCCACAGAACGTGACGAGCGTCACGAACTTCCTTGATGGCGTGGCTATAGCATCTACAAGCTACTCTGACCACTATTACATCAACGACAAAGGTCAACGCACCTATGCCAACGCCAAGCCCTACGAGGCAAAGATATTCCCGCTCATTGACGGCAACCGCCGGTTGTTCGTAGGCAAGAGCAGTATGGGAGTGGGAGCATACGGCTATCTTGACGGACATGGCAACGTAGTGATAAAACCTAAATACTCCTGGGCACGCAATTTCGGCAGCAACGTGGCGGTGGTCTATGACCATGATGCCACGAAGAATAAGTACTGGGTAATCAACAACATGGGCAACAAGGTGGCTGAGGTGCCAGAGCAGTATGCAGACTATGGCTGGACACCAGATTGCAACATAACGGAGTTTGTCAATTCTGCCACTGTGGTGATGAACAATGAAACCCGCAAATACGACATCATCTCCCCGACCATGCAGGTTAAGGCATCGTATGACTATGCCTCACCCTTCTGCCAGAAGACCATGCCGGGGACGGCCCAAGTATGCGTGGTGAAGAATGACGACTGGAAGCATCCACGGCTGTGCGATATCACGGGCAAGGTAATTGACGAAAACTACCACACTATCATGCCATATCCGCAGACAGACTACATTGTTCCTGAAATGATATCGTTAAAGTTACGACCCACGCAGCCATGGGCAGAGACGATGAACAATAAAAAGGAGGTTACAGTTCGCGCCCCTTATATAGAGGAAAACGCTCCAAACACAAATGAGGCGTGGGTGATACCACGCTGGCAATATACCGGTTACTGTCTGATTGGTGGCGGAACCACCGACTACGGCTGGGTGATGGACTACGAGGGATTGGTGCGTATGTATAATGCCAAATATGAAAAACTGGATGCCTACAGTATGGATGGTTATGCCAAGGCCATAAAGAAATCAACGGCAGGCTGGCGGCTGATGGTCAGTACGTGGGTAGAGGATTTGGAAGACCACATGGTATTCGTTGACCGTACAGGAGAACCAGTAGTCGAGATAATAAGCAATAAATAAGACGTGTAATACTGACAATAATTACCCCAGTTCGGGTTAAGATCAGAATAAAGAGAGTTGTTTTGTATCCTCTATGACATAGCCTTGCAAAGCCTGAGGCTTATTGTCAAAGAAACAGTAAGCGCCAAGTGCCGATATGAGGTTCATTATGAAGTTATT